>DATDYG010000021.1:0-23929 GCA_035289085.1 Candidatus Bilamarchaeaceae archaeon
AGATCAGATATACGTAGGCCAGTGGGGAGACGCCGGATGGAGCCAGCTGGGCAGAACCGGCATTGATACCGGAAGCAATTTTGTGACCTACGGGCCACTGACTTCGTTCAGCTATTATGGGGCGGTTGGATTTGCGTCGGCATCATCAGGCACCGGAGATGGTGCAACGGGTGGTGGAACAGGCGATCTGGAACTTTCCTACGAGGAAGCGTTTTGCCCGGATAACCTTGTTTCCTTTAGCGCCACTTCCGGCGGGTCTAGCGTAGAAGGAGTGCGGATACGGGTAATTGAGGGCACTACCGGAGTAACAGCCGGAGAAGGCATCACCGACAGCAACGGAACGACGGATATTTCCCTAAACAAAGCAGGCGATTACAGGACGAGCACCATCCCGCCAAGCAGCTATTCTGATCCAGATGAGCTTAGCTTTTACTTTGCAGGATGCAAGGCCGTGGTCGAACCCGGCACACTGGAGATCGTGAATGTCGCGCCGGTCTGCCCGGGCAATACATTGAATGTGACAGTGAAGGATAAGGATACCAACGGAACAGTAGGGGACGTAGTAATTACGGCACTGGAATTGAATACCGGTATCGAGTATGTTACTGCAACGGCTGGGCAGCAGCCTGCAACCGCAGAACCCATGGAACTGAAAGAAACGGCATACGTGATTACGGTAAGCAAGGAAGGCTACGCGGATGCCACGCTGCAGATCAACTATGGACAGGGGGACTTATACTGTCCGGACTACAAAACCAAGATAACGTGCGAAGAGGATAGTATCCAGGTAGAGGTGAAGGACAAGAGGACGGATACGGGTATTGTAAACGCATTCGTTAGTATAACTCCCCAGTATGCCACCGGTGGCCGGGAATACGCCACCCTGCAGCCGACCGGGGTGCAGGTGTTAATACCCGAGAAATACGTGTTTACCGTGGATCCGCAGGAGGAGAAATACCCGGTAAAAACCGAGGAAGTGGTATATGAGGAATGCCCGGTGATCATCGGGGAAGACAACGATGGGGATGGGAAGATAGAGCCGGAGGAGACTCCGGAAGAAGTCACGCTCACGACCGGTCAGGACGGCACGGCGGAGATAAGAGGCACGGCCGGCGGAGAGGTGTTGCAACCGCCCGCACCGGCGAATGTTACGATTACCGCCCCGACGACGCCGGCGGCAGTCCCGGTGGCAGGGGGGGAACCAGCCATTGTTTCCATAGAGGACATTGCCAAGGGCATCCTTGTGCTTATGCTGGCGGTCATAGTGGTATTGGCCATCTTCTTCTATTGGAGGAGAAGGGAAGGAGGCAAGAAATACCTGTTCAAACGTTAATCCAAGGCTTTTTTTACTTCTTTACAGATATTGGGAACAATGGTTTTATCAAAAACATCCGGAACGGTTTTTTCAGGCGTCAGCTTGGATGGAGGAAGGGTTTTTGCGATGCCCCGGGCAGCGGCAATTTTTATCTTGTCCGTGAGCCTGGGGATCCGGTAATCCAGAATCGCCCGCAGGATACCGGGAAACCCGATGGCGTTATTGATCTGGTTAGGGTAATCACTGCGACCGGTGCCGAATATCTTCACTCTCAATTTTTTGGCTTCTTCCAATGAAATTTCAGGGATGGGATTGGCCAGCGCAAAAACAATTTTATCTTTCGCCATGTTTTCGATGGTGGCGTGCGGCAATGCACCGGGAGAAGCCAAGGAAACGATAACATCCGCATCTTTGAAATCGCTTAGCGGCCGGGAGAAACCATCCGGATTGGTCAGGCCGGCCAGGCGCTTTTTGTATGGGGGTAGGTCTTTGCGGTGTTTCCCTAGCGGACCTGCGCGGTCAAAAACAACAAGATCCTTCACGCCGGCCGCATGGAGGAGGTTGGCCACACCATAGCCCGCACCCCCTGCGCCCACCAGCCCCATTTTGATGTTTTTGAATCTTTTTCCCACCAATTGTAATGCGTTAAGAAGGCCGGCAAGAACAACCACGGCCGTACCATGCTGATCATCGTGAAAAACCGCAATGGGAAGTTCCTTCTCTAGTTCTTCTTCGATCTCAAAAACCTTGGGCGATTCGATATCTTCCAGATTAATGGCTCCAAATACTGGCTCAATATTTTTTACTATTTCTACAATTTTGTTCTTATCCTGGGTACGCAACGCAATCGGAAATGCATCGATGTTGGCGAACTGTTTCATGATGAGCGCCTTGCCCTCCAGCAACGGCAACCCCGCCTCCGCACCGATGTTGCCCAGACCCAAAATCCGCGAGCCGTCGCTCACGATGGCAACGGTATTGTGTTTCATGGTGAGGTCGTACACTTCCTCGGGATGTACAGCAATTCGACGGCAGGGATGGGCAACGCCCGGCGTATACAGCAGCGATAAATCCTTTACGTTCTTCATCTGTATGCGTTGCTCAATGCCGATTTTTCCTTTCAGTTTTTTATGCAGTTCTATGGCTTCCTCTTCCATAGCCTATTTTCTTCTGGCAAGGTTTTAAAAGAAATGGAATTTATTCCTCTACCTGGACGCCGTGCCAGAATGCAATATAATTTTTGATACGTCTGGCTGCCTCACTGGGATCCGGATAGTACCAGGCTGCGTCTTTGTTGGTTTCTCCTTTTACCACCACGTCGTAATAGCTCGCAGTCCCTTTCCAGTGGCACACCGTATGCGTTCCGCTTTTCCTGAAATATTCCCTTTGGATCGAATCTGGAGGGAAGTATATGTTCCCTTCCACTTCGTGGCACCGTTCGCGCGGCGCCTCAGCAATGACAACGCCCTTCCAGATGGCTTTGGACATACTGCAAACGCGAACCATCCCTATATAAATATTTCCCCAAATAGGAATAGTATTCTTCTTAGAAGAGGGCGTCCCTTGGTTTTGGCAAGGGCAACGCAGATAGTAAGTTGGTACTATGCCAGACATTCGAAAACCTAGAAGGGGTTCCATGGCCTACCGGCCGAGAAAACGGGCAGCGAAGCCTATAGGCAGGGTATTTTGGCAGGTGCATGGAACGAAACGATTACTCGGTTTTGCGGGATATAAAGCCGGCATGACGCACGTGGCCTATATCGACCAGCGAAGCCATTCGCCCACCAAGGGACAGGAGGTTGTCGGCGCAGCAACCGTCGTGGAGGTTCCGCCTGTATATGTGTATGGGATACGCTGCTATAACGATAAAAGAAGTGCACAGGACGTTCTTACGGAGAATGCAAACGTATTGAAAATTCTAAAGATAAAAAAGCCCAAGAAACAAACCACGCCATCCGAATTCGATGATGTGCGATTGCTGGTGTTTGCGCAGCCGGATAAGACCGGTACGCGGAAAAAGCACATTGAACGGATGGAAGTCGGGATCGGCGGCAAGGATGCGCAGGAAAAACTGGAATATGCGAAAACACTGCTGGGAAAAGAAGTACGCGCCAGCGAGGTGTTTAAGCCCGGAGAATACGTGGATACGATTGCAATCACCAAGGGAAAGGGATGGCAAGGCGCGGTGAAACGGTTCGGCGTGGCGACGCAGCGGAGAAAGGCCACGCAAAAAGTGCGGCACGTAGGTACGCTCGGCCAGTGGCATCCAGCTTATATCTTATACACCATTCCGCAAGCCGGACAGATGGGTTATCATACGCGGACGGAACTGAACAAGCAAATCCTGAAGATTGACAGCGATGTGGACAGCATCAATCCGAACGGCGGATTCCCGCATTACGGATTTGTCCGGAACGATTACATACTGCTCAAAGGTTCGATACCCGGCCCGTACAAGCGACTGGTAAGATTGCGCCTGGCGGTACGACCGCAGACGGTGCAGGAACCAAAAGTTAGTTATGTGGCTAAATGATGGTGAAATGAAATGAAAGTAGATATTTACTCATTGGATGGGAAAGTTTCCAGGCAGGCCGAGCTTCCGGACTTCTTTTCCGTCCCGGTTCGTGACGATTTGATCCGGCGGGCGGTACTGAGCGAGGAGAGCAGGCTCTACCAGCCGAAAGGGGCGTACCGCTGGGCCGGACTGGAAACAAGCGCCAAATACCGGGGAAGAAAGGAAATGTATGGAGCCATCAAAAACCAGGGTATCCCACACCTGCCGCATGAAGTGCGCCCCAAAGGACAATGGGGAAAGGTACGGAGGGTACCGCATTCCGTGAAGGGACGGAGGGCACACCCGCCCAAACCAGAGAAGATACTTATAGAAAAAATTAACCGTAAGGAATATACACTGGCATTGGCCAGTGCGCTGGCTGCAACAGCAAACGCAGAACGGGTCGTACAACGCCACCATATAAAGATAGATCATGCTCCCCTCATCCTGGAAGATGCGGTGGAGAAGTTAGGAAAAACAAGAGAGGTTGTCCAATTGCTGGCTTCTTTGCATCTCTCTGCATGGATAGAGAAGGCAAAGGAAAAGGGAGGCAAGAGCATGCTGTTTGTTGTCAGCGATGCGTCCAAGTTAAAAAGTGCGGGAAATATCGCGGGTGTGGATGTGGTGGATGTAGCCGCCCTGCAGGTGCGGCACCTGGCACCGGGTACGCACCCAGGAAGATTAACGCTGTTCAGCGAGAAGGCACTGGGAATTCTGGTAAAACGGATACAGGAAAAAGGGGTAAATGCATGAACATACTGATTGCGCCGATCAAAACCGAAAAGGCGGTTGGGAAGATCGAGTTTGCGAATACGCTGACGTTTGAAGTCAGCATGGACAGCGATAAGCAATCCATCAAGCAGGAAATAGAAAAACTGTTCGGTGTGAAAGTGCAGAACGTGAAGACGTTCATCACATCGCGCGGAAAGAAGCGCGCGCTGATAAAACTGGCCAAGGAATCCAAGGCCGAGGATATCGCGGTAAAACTGAAGATGGTGACGTAGAGGTGAGAAAATGGGTGGAGAAGGAGCAAGAGTTATAGAAATGAGAGCGGCAAGGCAGCCGGAATCAGCCCGGCCTGGAGAGAGGGAACAGAGAATACGGAGATTTTTTCCATTGATAGATGAGCAATCTCCCCGCGGTGTGCGCCACAAGGCAATCTTCAGCGCATTGATCCGTGATGGAGAAGCGACGAAGAGGCAGTTTCTCGGGATTATAGAAAAGGGCAGGCCCATGCTGGAACGCATGAACGAGATTCTCATTCTGGCTATCGGTGCAGGAATCCGCCTGGACGAGCTGGAAGGGATACTACGAACGTTTGCATTGGAGGAAAGGGACGAAGGAAGAACGGCCGGCGCAGATATTTTGGAAAACATGGCCAATAGCATTTTGGAACACCGTAAGAACCACGGGCCAAGGCCAGGAGAGGTTCCCTGATGGGAAAACGGATCACCCAGCAACGAAGAGGATCGGGAAGCCCGAGCTACCGGAGCCCCAGCCACCGCTACAAGGTGGATTTGGCCTATCGCACGTACGATGATATGGAGAAGGCTGGCGTATTGCGCGGGCAGGTGATGGAATTTGTTGACGATCCATCCAGGGACTCGCTTTTGATGAGAGTAAAGTATGAGAATGAGGAATGGGCGTATCTACTCGCCCCTGAAGGAATCGCCATAGGCGATTATATCGACTCCGGGGCGCAGGCCCGGCTCACCATGGGCAGCGTGATGCCGCTCTACCGGATTCCGGATGGGGCGTATATATTTAATATTGAACATAATCCGGGCGATGGAGGAAAGATGGTGAAAGCCGCAGGCTCGTATGCCACCCTGATCTCCAAAGAGGAAGGAAGGGCGTATATCAAGCTCCCCAGCCGCAAGGTAGTTACCATTTCCACGGAATGCCGCGCCCAATTGGGTATAATCGCCGGTGGCGGACGGTTGGAGAAGCCGCTGCTGAAGGCCGGAAACGCCTTTTATAAATACAATGCGCGCAATAGGTTATGGCCGGTGGTGAGGGGCGTGCACATGGCCGCATACAACCACCCGCACGGGGGGAAACAGCATCACGTTGGAAAATCCAGCATTGTAGCACGTTCGGCTCCGCCCGGAGCAAAGGTAGGGCACCTGGCCGCCAGATCCACCGGACGGAAGAAAGCGAAAAGGGCCGGGGATAAGATAGAGGGAGCATGATATGCGAAAGGAGACCTATCGGGGAATGGAAGAGGAAAAACTCAGGCAGATCGGCCTGGAGGAATTTCTGCCGCTCACCACTTCGCGTAACCGACGGACGTTGAAACGGTTAAATCAAAATCCGCGGTTAAAAAAACTGATTGAAAAGATCCGCAAGCTCAAAGGCGATGCGAAAAAGCCGATTCGCACGCATGTGCGGGAAGCGGTGATCCTGCCGGAATGGCTGGGATTGACATTTGCAGTGTATAACGGGAAGGAGTTCAAGAGCGTACAGATCACCTACGACAAGGTGGGACGGCGACTGGGTGATTTTTCCCACACCACTACGCGCGTGCTGCATTCCGGACCGGGTGTGGGCGCTACGCGCGGAAGCAAGTTCGTGCCGCTGAAGTGACAGCTATGTATTCTTTCAATATCGATGATAAGGAAAAGGAATTGCACGCGTTTGCGCGGGTAGAGGGAGTGAACGCTTCTTATAAGGACCTGACGGAAGTGTGCGGACGTATTCGCGGTAAACCGGTCGCATGGGCGGTACAGTTCCTGGAAGGAGTCCGTGAAGGGAAACAGCCGGTGCTCTATAAACGCCACGCGAAGCGGCTGGGCCACCGCAGGGCGCTGGGCGGACGGAAAGGACGCTACCCGCAGAAAGCGGCACGCGTCGTGTTGAAGGTGCTGAAAAGCGCGATGGCCAACGGAACGGTCAAGGGACTGGATGAGGAGATGCTGATACGGCACGCCAGCGCCAACAAGAAACACACCTACGGGCGGCTGGCGCCGAAAGGCCGGCGGAAGCAGTCGGCCTATGAAACCGCACGGGTGGAGATTGTCTTGAAATCCAAAGGACGGAAGATCGAGAAAAAAGTGGAAGTGAAGCCGCCGGCGGCCAAAGAGGAAAAATCGAAAGAAAAGGCGGCCGCGGAAAAACCTCCGGAGAGGAAAACAAAGGAAGAAAAAGTGGAAACGCCCGGGGAAAAGAAAAGCACGGACACTAAACCTGCAGCAACCGCAACGAAAAAGGGATAGCGCATGATATACACCGAAAAGTTTATCGGGGAACATTTCAGCCGGTACCGGCTGATGAAATACCTGGAGAACCGGCTGGAGCGGGCGGGCCTCGCCAATGTAGACATCCAGCGGACGCCGGTAATGACCCGGATCACCCTGCAGGCGCTGAACCCGGCACGCATCATCGGGAAACGGGGACGGTTGATCGGGGACCTTACGGACGAGATCCGGCAGGTATTCGGCATTGAGAATCCGCAGATCAGCGTAATGGAAGTGAGAGAGCCGTTTTTGGAGCCCCGTATCGTAGCACGCAAAGCCGCCCGGCAGATCGAGATGGGCAAGAAAGTACGTGCCGTACTGCATTTCTGTTTACGGGAGATTTTAGCCCGTGGTGCCATGGGCGCGGAGATCGTGGCTGCCGGGAAGATCGGCGCGAAGGGCGCACGGGCGAAACGTCTTCATGTGTCTGCCGGATATATTCCGAAAGCGGGCGATCCGGTACAGCTGGTCCGTAAGGCACACCTCAACGCGAACACCCGCTCCGGCGTGATCGGGATCCTGGTGCGGATCGTTCCGCCCGGCACGGTGTTTCCGGACAAGCCCGCACCGGTAAAAGAGGAAAAAGCAGCTGGGAAGGAAGAAAAGAAGGAAGCGGTTGAAGAAAAAACAACTGCAAAGCCAAAAGAAGAATCCAAGAAAGAGGAGATGCCGAAGGAAAAGGAGGCAACGGAGAAGGAGGAAAAGAACCCCGTGAAGAAGGCAAAGGAAACGGAAAACGCCGGGGAAAAGGAACCGGAAAAGAAGGAGGAAGCCGTATCCGCGGAAAAAGAGGCGCCTTTGGAGAAGGAGGAGTAGCATGGCCACGCTGAGAATGCCGGATGTCCGGAAACTTTCCAAGGCTGAAGCGGAAAAGAAGCTGCAGGAACTGGAGAACGTGATGCTCGAGCTGGCGGGAAGCGGCAAAATGGAGAAGCAAAGGCCGATCCGCCGGGCCATTGCCCGCCTGAAGACATATCTGCACCAGTCAAAAGCGAATGCTTAAAATAACTATAGCGCATTGTAATGCAAGGTGAATGAAAGTTGCCCGATGTCTGTAAAACCTGCGGAATGATAAAGGATCTGTGCGTATGCGATGTGTTGGACAAGGAAAAAACAACACGGATCAAGATATACATCACCAAGAAAAAGTTCCGAAAACTGGTGACCGTGGTAGAGGGAATCGACAAGGACCGTTTGGACGAAACCGCCAGCGATTTGAAGCACCGCCTGGCCTGCGGGGGCACGGCCAAGGACGGACTGATTGTTTTACAGGGCGACCACAAGAAACGGGTGCCCGATGTGCTGGTGAAGATGGGCTACCCCAGGGAAACCATCGAAGTGGCATGATAGGATCCAGGGCCAGCCCGGGGCGTTAAAGTCATCATATTTAGGTATGTCATATTTGAATATGATTAAAAGTATAGGAGAGAAAACTGATAAAAGCATAAATAAAAAGATTTTTAAATTAATCATATCATAATATGATTATGTCTTTCATAGACCGAAAAGAAGAGCTAAAGTTTCTTGAAGAACGGTATCCCCAGGGCAAGCCACAGTTCATCGTCATATACGGAAGAAGAAGAGTAGGGAAAACAGAGCTCATAAAAGAATTCAGCAAGGAAAAAAAAGCAATCTATTTTTTGGCTGAGAAAGGAAACATAGAAGTGAATTTCGAAAGGTTTTCTCAAAGAATAGCAGAAGCATCAAACCAGGAAGGAATTTCCTTTAAGGGATGGAAAGAAGCTTTTGAGTACCTCAAAAAACAGAACAAAAAATGGATTATTGCAATAGACGAATTCCCGTATCTTATCCAAAGTGACCCTACAATTACTTCTAAGTTCCAAACAATCGCTGATGAGATAATCCGTGATTCCAGTATTTACCTTATCTTATGCGGTTCTAGCATTTCAATGATGGAGGATGATGTTTTAGCGTATAAAAGCCCGCTATATGGGAGAAGAACAGGGCAATGGCAGCTAAACCCTCTTTCTTTCCGATATGCCAGGCTATTCTTTCCTAAGTATGATGTCGAAAAACAGATAGAAGCTTACGCAGTCGGAGGAGGGATTCCACTTTACCTGCAAGAATTCGATGATAAATTATCTGTTATGGAAAATATCAAAACAAAAATCCTTTCCAAAGGCTGCATTTTGTACGAGGAACCTAAATTTGTTCTAAATCAGGAATTTAACGATGCAAAGGTTTATTTCTCAATATTTGAGGCTTTGGCTAATGGAAAAACGACGATCAAGGAGCTAAGCGATGGCATTGGAGTTGATTCAAGAAATCTCAATAAATATTTGAATGCTTTAATGCGATTGCATTACGTTTCAAAAAATTACCCTCTTCTCTATGAAAAAAACAAGAAAAAGGCAAGGTATTCGATTAAGGATAATTTCTTTGATTTCTGGTTCAGGTTTGTAAACCCTAATTTTTCCGATCTGGAAATGGGGGATTTAGATAAGATAGAGCAAAAACTTTCACCTTTGTTTAATTCCTTTGTAGGTAAAAAGTTCGAGCAGGTTGCTGAAGAACTTCTGCGTGAGTTAAATAAATCCAACAAGCTTCCATTTAGTTTCGACAGGATAGCTAACTTCTGGGATAACACGAAGGATGGAAACGTAGTTGAAATTGACAGGATAGCAGTCAATACTAAAGAGAAAAAATTGCTTGTTGTCGAATGCAAATGGGAAAGTGGAGTTTCAGCAAAGAAATTGCTGGCGGAAACACAGGAAAAGGTAAATTTTTCTCCCTTATTTGAAAAGTACGAAATCCACTACGCTTTTTTTGCCAAGAGCTTTAAGAATGATCTGAAAGAAGATTCAGTGTTGCTGTTTGATCTGAAGGGAATGGAAAAGAGCATTTAGACAATTCGGTCAACTGGATTTAAGGATTTATGCAAGATGTTGTACGTTTGAGAATGGCCTCGAACTTGGGGCATGGCGCCAGCCCGGGGCGTTTTTGTTCACTAGCCGAACCTTTGGCTTGTGATTATTTTTTGGCATATTCTTCATACTGCTTAACGAATGTGCTAAGCAAATATTCAACAAAGGATTTAGGCCGCTTTGTGGCATCAACCTTGCGAAGAACAAGATAATAGAGCAGTTTCTCATCATTGAAGATATTCAGAAGCGGATACCCTCTCTTCAGCAGAACCAGATTCATTAGTAATCTTGCCATCCTTCCATTACCGTCTCGAAACGGGTGTATTCTGACAAATTTGAGATGCGTTAGGCATGCAAGTTCAAATGGGTGCATGCTTTTTTCGGATTCGCTGAACCAGACAAAAAATCTTTTCGTGAGCCTGGGTAGTTCCCCATAGGGTGGGCAAATGTATCTGCCTACACGCACATCAACAGTACGGTATCTACCTGCGTCTGGCAAAACACCTTTCATCTGAATTTTGTGCAGCTTCAACACAAGGCGTTCGTCCATGGGCCCGGAATAACTGAAAAGGAAATCAATGCATTTTTTCATGTTTTTTATCTCGCGAATGTCCCTCGCTTTTGCCTTTACCCTCCCACCACGGAGTATAGCATCCGTGTCCTCATATGGGATAGGATTCCCTTCAATCGCATTGGTGTTGAAGATAAAGCTCACGAAACGTTCACGTTCTTCCTTCCAGAGTCTTGAATCGAGATGATGAATCTTACTGTAATTTTTTCGAATACGTTCGACCCGTTGGGTTTCCTTAGCTTTTAAGATTGGCTTGGGTTTTTTTCTTCTGGGTTTTTCAAAACCGGCAGGGGTAGCAACACCAAGATACTTTCGGGTTTTTTTCCATTTTCCATCGACATATTTGTTTTCAGTGAGATAGTAGTAAGCCTTACCCCTGATTAGCTTCTTCTCGATATAGCCCATAAGAACGATTAGGGGGCAAGCATTTTTAAACATTTAGGGGGCAAAGCAAAAAATACAGAAATGTAGTCACCGTGACTTATCGTGGCGCGTTTTTTAAATGTAGTATTGAAATAAATGGGCATGCGCACTGCAAAAAATCTTCTCTATCATACGTGGATCGGCTTGCGGGTGAAGGTAATGCGAAGCAGCGCCCGGCAGCTGGAAGGGATGGAAGGAAGAATCGTGGATGAGACGAAAAACCTGATCGTGATGGAACGGGGGGAGAAAGAGGTAAGGATCCCCAAGGTGGCCTGCAGATTCCGCTTTTTCTTGGAGGACGGGTCGCATACGGATGTGGACGGAAGTAAAATTGCATTCCGTCCCGAGGAACGGGCCAAGAAGGTTTGATTAAGCAGGCCTCAACATTTATATACCCCCTTTCCGCAAATAGGAACGGTGATCAGATGACGACATGTGCAAACTGTGGCACGGAAGAGTCCAAGAAATGGATGAAGAAGGACGATAAGCAATTCTGCTCCAAGATGTGCGTAGATGCCTATAGCAAGAAGGGCGCACCCAGCGCGGCATGCGAGTTTTGCTAGATGGTTATGCGACCCCGTATTCTCGTTGTATTTCTTTTCCTAATGCTTAGTGTAATCCTTTTTGCGCACGGAACGGAGGAATCCTCCCGGAGCGCCTGGGAGGTGTTGGGGATACCCGATCCCGTGAACATCCTGTATATTGCCACCGCGGTTTCCGCGCTGGGTATTATTGCCGCCCTGCTGGTGAAGGACGGCGCCGCAAGCGGATTCCAGAAAAAGGTTATTTTTGCGGTCATTGCAGCGCCCGTGGCCATTGCCACGCTGTATCTGGCGGGGACAACGGTATATCTCAATATCGTTTCAGAAACAGGCGGACCGGTGCACTGGCACGCGGATTACCAGATTTGGCGATGTGGAGAAGAAATCGATTTACGCGATCCGGAAGGACTGGAAAACCGGGTCGGCGCGCCCAATATCCATGAGCACGGGGATAACCGGATGCATATCGAAGGGGTATTGCTGAAGAACGAGGATGCGCGGTTGGCCAATTTCTTTGAATTGATCGGAGGGCGTTTAACGGATGAATATTTACGGATTCCTGCCAATGAAGGCGAAGTAGAAATGCAGAGCGGCGATCCATGCAACGGCAACGAAGCGGAGCTGCAGGTGTTTGTGTACCGGATAACGAACGCGCAGCCGTCCCAGCGCACGGATTTTGAATACGAACAGATCAAAGTAGAGCATTTTGACGATTATGTGCTGGCGCCTTATTCCAATGTGCCGCCGGGCGATTGCATCATTATTGAACTGGACAGGGAAAAGGAGCGGACGGACAAGATTTGTGAAACGTACCGCGTGGCCATTGAAAATGGCGACATGGGGGAAGCAGGATGGTAGTCGAAGCATCTTTACCCACGATCGGAACGGTCATCGTTACGGCATTGGTAGATTCCATCAATCCGTGCGCAATAGGCGTAATGATTTTGATGATTTCCCTGATGATTGCCAATGTCGATCTGAGGAAAAAGATGCTCTATTACGGATTGCTATACATTCTTTCCGTTTTTGCAACGTATCTGGCCGCAGGTCTGGGACTGTTGTATTTCTTCAGCATTATACCGCTCTGGTTAGCCGAATATATATCCATTGCCGTGGGTTTCATCATTGTGGCGGCGGGCTTAGTAGAAATAAAGGATTACTTCTGGTACGGGCAGGGGATTTCCTTGGCGATACCCCCGGAACGGGCCAAGGACATCCATAAACGATTGCAGACCATCAGTGCGTGGGGTGTGATCGTCTTGGGCGCATTTGTAGCAGGCGTGGAATTGCCCTGTACGGGCGGGCCGTACCTGGCGATTATCCTGGTGCTGTCGCAGAATTTCGATTTCACTGCATTCCTGCTGTTGGTATTTTACAACATCATATTTGTAGCCCCGTTGATTGTCATATTGGTCCTGGCGATGGTGGGCGTGAAGGTACAGCACATGAAGATGTGGAAGCATGGAGCCCGCCCATACATGCGCCTGGCGATCGGTATATTGCTGGTGGCACTGGGCTGGCTGCTGATGTTAATAGCGAATGGAACGATTAATCTGGCGTAGGGATGATGGATATGGCTGCTAAAAAAAGTAAACGGGTTTCCGGGATGCTCGTGGTGAAACGGAAAGGGCATAATGAATCGTTTGATGAACGGAAGGTGTATGCCTCCTGCTATTTTGCCTGCCTTACCAGCCATATGAAAAAAGGCGAAGCGGAGAAGCTATGCGCAAAGGTAGCCCAGGACATGAGAAAATGGCTCAAAGGAAAAAAGCATGTGAATTCCCAGCACATTTTCGAAGCCATGGCAGAGATCATCCGAAAATACGATGAGGAAGTGGCATTTATGTATGAAACTCACAGAGATATATCCTGAGTTTCATACAGACTTGGAGCGCACTCCAAGCTGATGTATGAAACCCATCGGGACATATCATAGGGTTTCATACAGACTTGAACGTTTTTTTAGTTCAAGTAGATGTATGAAACGCATAGGGATATTAGTTAATAGTTAATTTTATATATATGGAGTTATATGCAATATGGTGACTAGTATGAACAACCGTCACCAGCATATTTTCCCGATCGTGGTAGCTACCGCCGTCATCCTGTTTGTACTGATACTGATGGCGCAGGCCGGCCCAAACCCAGCCTTTTTAAACCCTCTTCTGTAATATTTTTAATTAAACAGTTGGTTTTGATGAAACTTTTCCCCTAAAAAGTTTCTGGAACACCTTTGCGGCCAAGGCTGCAAAGATTCGCCTGATTTTAGGCTGTTCTTAGTGGTGGATTGGATGACGGAAAAATGCAACGATCAGAAATGCTATAAGCATGGCCATGTCCGCGTGCGCGGCGGCCGGATGGAGGCGCAGGTAGTGAGCGCCAATGCCAAGCATACGGTGAGCGTGGAACGGCCGCTGACAGCGTACCTTTCCAAGTACCGGAGGTGGGCACGGGAAAATTCGCGAATCATTGCCCATAATCCGGCATGCATCAACGCAAAGCTGGGCGATCGCGTGGTGATTGGAGAAACGAGGAAATTATCCCGCACGAAGGCATGGACGATACTCGAAGTGGTTGGCCAGAAAGGTGAAAAACATGAAGGGGTTTAGCGGAAACGTTGTGAAGGGATTGACGCGGGGTTCTATTCTGGTATGCCACGATAACAGCGGGGCAAAGGCAATTCATATTATTGGGGGTATTGGCCAGCAGGGAACGCGCGGACGGTCGCCCAGTTTCGGCGTCGGCGACATCGTTATCGCATCCGTTAGGAAGGGCAACCCGGACATGGTCAAGAAGGTTATACGCGCACTCATTATCCGGCAGAAAAAGGAATACCGGCGTCCCATGGGCATACGTATCCTGTTCGAGGACAATGCAGCGGTATTGGTTACCGAAGACGGGTTGCCGGTGGGAACGGAGATCAAAGGCGTGGTGGCAAGAGAAGTAGCCGAACGCTTCCCCAAGGTGGCGGCCATTGCACCCGCGGTGGTATGATCGTATGAAGCCGGACAGCGAACGAAAAAAGAGGTATAATGCAGCATTGCACCAACGGAAAGCGTACATGCATATTCATGCTTCCAGGGAACTGCGGAAAAAGATGAAAACCAAAAAACGCGCGGTAGGCGCACATAAAGGAGACAAGGTAAAGGTGATGCGCGGCATGCACAAAGGCAAGGAAGCCAAAGTAGCCCGGATAGATTACGGGAAATTGATGGTATACCTGGAAGGCATTACCCGCCATACGGCACGGGGAAGAGAGGTGCCGGTTGGACTGCAGCCATCCAATTTGATGTTATTGGCATTAGAGACAACGCCGGAAAGGCAGGAAATGTACGGAACCGCTGCAACCGTACCGGTTCCAAAACCACCGGCAGCAAAAGAGAAGGAAACACCAATAGAAAAAACCAAGGCAATGGCGGTGCAGCCGCCCCAACAATCCCCTGCTCCGGAAAAAAAGGAAACGAAGAGAGAGGGAAAAACGCAAGAGGCCAGGGAAAAACCTAAAGAAAAAACAAGGGTGAAAAAGAATGGCTAAGCACGGGGGACCCAGACACTGGAAACGGCTGGCGGTTCCGAGATCCATCAAGGTGACGGACAAGAAGGCCTATACATGGATGGTCCGGCCCCATCCGGGTCCGCATACCGGAAAAACCAGCATTCCGCTGGCCGTGCTTTTGCGGGATATCTTAAAGTATGCGAAGACGCTCAAGGAAGCCGAAACTATTCTCCACCGCCGCCTGGTATGGGTGGATGGTGCTGTCCGCACCGAGGCCAAGTTTCCGGTGGGATTCATGGACGTGGTGGACCTGCCGCAGGCAGGCAAGACCTACCGTATTCTGGTAGACACGCATGGACGGTTGTTGCCGGCAGAGATTACATCTTCGGAAAAGAAATCCAAGCTCGGAAAGATCATCCAGAAATATGTACTTCCGGGAAATAAGATGGCTATCCGGCTGCACGATGGAAAGGTACTGCAGGGAGATGCCAACCTCCGGGTGGGCGATAGCGTACGTATTGCGCTGCCCAAGCCGGCCATTCAGCAGGTGATCCGACTTGAGCCTGGTGCACGCTGCCTTATCCGGGAGGGCAAGCATGCGGGCATGGTGGCCACGCTGGATAAGATCATGGAGCGGAAAGGCCGTCCGGCCGAAGCCCGGCTCAAAAACGAAAAGGAGGAATTCATCACGGTGGCAAAGTACCTCTTTGCCGTGGATACGGAATTCAGGATGGGATGAACATGAGCATGCGCACGCTATACGTGGAAAAAGTGGTGGTGAACATCGGCATCGGCAGTCCGGGCGAGCCGCTGGAGCATGCCAAGGAACTGATTAAACGGTTAACGGACCGGCAGCCGGTCGAAACCAAGGCCCGGCGGCGGGAACCGGTGTTTAAGATACGTCCCGGAATGCCCATCGGTACGAAAGTAACACTTAGAGGAAAGGAGGCGCTCGCGTTTTTGGACAAGGCATTAACGGCCAGAAAGCGGGCGGTGCCGGCGCACTCGTTTGACAATGCCGGGAACTTCTCTTTCGGCGTAGCGGAATACATTGATTTTCCAGGAGCCAAGTACGATCCGGCCATGGGCATGATGGGCTTCGACGTTTGCGTCCGCCTGGTCCGGCCCGGCCAGCGGGTGGCACAACGCAGAATCCGATCTGCATCCATTGGGAAGGCCCACCGGATTGGCCGGGAAGAAAGCAAGCAGTTCGCCCAGGAGAAGTTGGGCGTCAAGATCACGGAGGAATAGTGCATGAAGATTTCGATGGAGGAACGATTCAAGGGGAAAGGAACACGCCTTTGTAAAAACTGCGGGAATGCCCGGGCGTTGATCAGAAAATATGACATGTTCATCTGCCGGCGGTGTTTCAGGGAGATGGGAGAATATTTAGGATTCAAAAAATATGGGAGATGAAGATATGGCAGTGGATCATTTGGCAGACGCATTAAACACGATAAAAACCCATGAGATGGTGGGGCAGCAGGTGTGCGAGGTCAAGGCCACCCGGATCATCGGCGAGGTACTTCGTGTGCTTAAAGAAAACGGTTACCTGAGAACGTACGAACACGTGGAAGACGGAAGAGGAGGATACTACAAGATAGAACTGGACGGACGGATTAACAATTGCGGTGTGATCAAACCGCGTTTTCCGGTGAAACGGCCGGATTGGGCGGAAACCGAACAGCAGTACATTCCCGGCGTGGGGATAGGACTGCTCATCGTTTCCACCTCCCAGGGAATCACCACCAATATAGAAGCCGAAAAGAAACGGATGGGCGGACGGTTGCTCGCTTACGTATACTGAGGATGGATATGGAAATGGAATTGCCGGAAAAGGTGGACGCGGTCTACGCGGATGCGAAACTGACAGTGAAAGGACCGCAGGGAGAGCTTTCCCGGCCGATACCCGCTTCGCTGAACGTGCAGGTGGACGGACGGAAGCTTCGCGTAGATGGCAAAGACGATGCAATGCTCAACACCTATCGTGCGCATATCCGCAATATGCTCAAAGGGGTGCAGGAAGGATACGAAACCAGGCTCAAGATCGTTTATGCGCATTTCCCGATCACGGTGGAAGTCAAAGGAACCGGGATTGTTATAAAGAACTTCCTGGGGGAAAAACAAGCGCGTATCGCCCGGTTGTTCCCGCCGACGAAACTGGAAGCCAAAGGAACGCAGGTAATACTGAAAGGGCCGGACAAGGAAGCGATGGGTTTAACGCTTGCCAGCCTCCGCAGGGCCGTACGCATCCGCCAGAAAGACCCGCGGGTCTTTCAGGACGGGTTTTATGTAGCAGAGGAATGAGGATATGACCGCAAAAAAGGAAATGGTGAAAAGAATCGGCGCTGCAACGACTACGCCCAAGGAACCGCGAATAAAGAAAAAGAAAAAACCGTACTTCAACGTATTGAATTCCAGTTTCATGAAATCCGTGAAATCCCGGTGGCGCAAGCCACGGGGTGTGAGCAACAAAAAACGGATACGCAGGGCATCCACCGGCGCATCGCCACGGATAGGATACCGGAATCCGGTGTCTATTCGCGGAATCCACCCCTCGGGAAAGGCAGAGATTATGATCCATAATTTAAACGAATTGCAAAATGCCCCGGGTAAAATCGTTCGCATTGCTTCGCAGGTGGGGGCAAAGAAACGCGCATTAATCGAAACAAAAGCGAAGGAGATGGGTTTGGACATTATTAATCCATTAAAGGTGAAATGAAGATGGGAATGGGAAGCGTTAGGAGAATGGCGGCCGATATTCTCGGCGTGGGGGAGCGAAAGATCCGCTTCCATACGGACAGCCTTTCCCGTATCAAGGAAGCGTTGACACGGACGGACGTGCGCGAACGGATCGACGAGGGGATCATTTACGCCTTGCCGCGCAAAGGCAGAAGAAAAAAGGAACGCAAACGGCGAAGCAGTGCGGCACGCCGCGGCTTTTCCGCCCGCACCAGGAAGAAGGAATGGATGCGCCGGATCCGGGCACAGCGCCGCTACCTTGTGCAGCTGCTGCGCGAAGGCCAGGTGGAAGCCGGGCACAAGCGGAGCCTTTATCGGAAGGTCAAGAGCGGCATATTCCGGAGCAAGCAGGCATTCCGGACGTATCTGGAAGAAAACCAGTTGCTTAGAAAAGGGGAGAAACCATGAGCAGGGCAGTGAACGCAATCTACCGGGTGTCGTTTCGACGTCGTCGGGAAGGCAGAACCAATTATGCGCGGCGGCTCGCGCTCATTCAGTCCGGCAAAACCCGGCTGGTCGTACGAAAAACCAATAAAAACATCATTGTCCAATTAATCGATACCGGACCGAAAGGAGATGTTACGCGGGTCACTGTTTTATCCTCGGTGCTGAAAAAAATGGGCTGGGAACCGCGGCGTAATGCCGCCACCGCCTATTTGACCGGCTGGTATGCAGCCCGGCTGGCCAGGGACAAGAGTATCCAGGAGTTTGTGCTGGATATTGGTTTGCATACGCCCAGCAATGGAAGCATCGTATTTGCGGCGGCGAAAGGCGCACTGGATGCCGGCCTGCGCTCCAGCTATCAGGGAGAGAAAGCGCCCGGGCAAAAGATAGATGCGCTGGCCGCGGACGCCAAACAAAGGTTTGAGGAAGTGAAAGAGAAGATAGGGAAAGGGAAGCACACATGAAAAGAAAGGACATCGCGGAAAAGGTCAGATCCTCCGACGTAGGGGGCTGGAACCCCAAAACGCGACTGGGGAAGCGGGTAAAGGCGGGAGAAGTTACCAGCATGCAGCAGGTACTGGAAACCGGCCAGCCTATCCTGGAACCGGAGATCACGGATACGCTCCTGTCGGATCTGGAATCGGTCACCGTCCAGGTAAAAACCACCCAGCGGGTTACGGATTCCGGAAAACGGACCCAGTTCCGTATCGTAGTGGTGATCGGGGACCGGAAAGGCCACGTCGGGGTGGGCGTTGGAAAAAACGAAGAGCTGCGGCCGGCCCTGGAGAACGCCATCCGGAATGCCAAGAAGAAGATCATATTTGTCCCTACCGCATGCGGAAGCTGGGAATGCAAATGCAGCGTCTCCCATTCCCTGCCCCAGCGGGCAACGGGCAAAGAGGGAAGCAGCATCGTCGTATTAAAGCCGGCTCCGCGCGGCCTGGGATTGGCTGCGAACCATGTGGTGAAGAAGGTGCTGGCAATGGCAGGCGTGAAAGACATATGGGGATTCTCTTCGGGTGGACGGAACGTGTATAATATTGCCGAAGCCACGATTGCGGCGCTGCAATCGATCAATACGCTAAAGCCCCAGCCCAAGGTGAGCGCATGAAACTGGCGATTGTACGGATCCGGGGGAAACGGAACATGAAACCCAAGATCAAGCATACGCTGAAGTTGATGCGTTTGCACCGTCCCAACCACTGCATCGTGGTGGAGGATACACCGGTGGTACTGGGAATGCTGGGTATTGTGGATGATTACGTGACGTTCGGACCGGTGGAGGAGAAAACGATGGAAAGCCTGCAGGCAAAACGGGGAAACGAAAAAGGGGAAACAAAGGTATACCGGCTTCACCCCCCGCGCAAGGGGCACAAGAGCATTAAACACCGCTATCCGCGCGGCGCATTGGGAAAACGGCCGGAGATGGACAGCCTGTTGCGGAGAATGATGTGATATGCCCCGACGAAAAGAAAGAAAAAAGAAAAAGTACCTGGGCCACCGGAGCTTTGGCCACGGCAACGTGAAGAACCGCAGAGGCAGCGGCAACCGCGGAGGGAGAGGCGCGGCCGGCAGGGCCAAGCACCATTTTACATGGGTGACGCGATACGATCCGGATTACTTTGGCAGAAGGGGTTTTCATCCGGTTGGCCACCGTTCGTTCCTGCCGGTAATTAACCTGTATGATATAGAAGAGCAGGCAAGGAAAGGCAAGCTGGAGAAAAAAGAGGGGAAATTTTATTTTGAATTCAAAGGAAAAGTACTGGCTACCGGATTTCTGGAATTGCCCGTGCACATCAAGGCCCAGGCATGGAGCAAGCGCTGCGAGGAAAAAGTGAAGAAGGCCGGCGGCGCATTGGAAAAGTTAGCAGCGTGATACGATGGCTTCGGTGATTGATTTTCTGCATGGAATTGCGCAGCATCTGCCCGAGGTGAAAAGTCCGGAGGTGCCGCCATCCACGCGGGACCGGCTGATCTGGACGACGGTTGCGCTCGTGCTGTTTTTCATCATGTACCATGTTACCGCGCTGGGCGTCCAGGAACCGCAAGGCGGCATTGATTTCCTGCAAACGGTGACGGCCAGCAGGATCGGAAGCCTGCTGACGACCGGTATCGGGCCTATCGTGCTGGCCAGCATATTTTTGCAGCTGTTTGTCGGAGCGGGTTTGCTTAACCTCAACCTGCAGGATAAAAACGACCGGCAGAAATTCCACGAAGTGCAGAAGATACTGGCAATGGTATTGGCCATCGGCGAAGCCATCATATTCACCATAGGGCCGTTGAGTCCGGCCCTGATACCGCTGTTTCCCGGATTGGGGGAAGGATATGTGACAGCCACGGCAGGCGGAGCTGCGGTTCCAATCGCCCAGGCACCCATCACCATGGCACTGGTTGTTCTCCAGATCGCGCTGGGATCGGTTATCCTGCTGTATCTGGACGAGATCGTTTCCAAATACGGGATTGGCAGCGGTATCAGCCTTTTCATTGCAGCTGGTGTTTCGCTCGCGATTGTAGGAGGCGCCATTGGCCTGATTACCTCGACGGGAGGCGTCATTGATGTTTTGGCGGGTGGAGGAGCCGAGGCATTGCCCAATGCGCTGATCATCCTGCTGCCATTGATATTTACGATTCTGGTCTTCCTGGTAACGGTGTATGCGGAAGGGATGAAGGTGGAGATTCCGATCGCGTATCAGCGCATTAGTGGATTCCAGCGCAGCCTGCCACTGAAATTCTTTTATGTATCGAACATCCCGGTCATCTTTGCCGGTGCACTATTGGTGAACGTACAGCTGTTTGGAGGGACATTGCTGGGCGGCCTTAATTTCCATCCCCTTGCATTTGTGGACCCGGCCACGGGCGTGGTGCGGGACGGGTTGCTCTACTTTATCACGAACCCATCCCAGTTCATCAGCCAGCCCGGGCAGATTTTCGGGTATTGGAATTTCATACTGAACAGTGCTACGCCGATATTCAGCATACCGGAATGGATCCATGCATTTACTTATATTGCATTCCTCTCCTTTGTATCAATTTTATTCGGTTTGTTCTGGGTGGAGACGTCCAACATGGATGCGAAGAGCGTGGCGAAGCAGCTGACGGGTGCCGGCATGGTGATGCCGGGATTCCGGACCGACCCGCGGATGCTGGAAACGATTCTGGCCAAGCATATATTCCCGCTTACCGTCCTTGGATCGTTTAGCGTGGGATTGCTGGCGGGAGTTGCGGACCTGACGGGCGCACTGGGCGGCGGGACGGGAATATTGCTTACGGTGGGTATTCTGTATCGTATGTACGAGCAGATGGAACAGATGCAGATGTTCGAGATGTACCCCATGCTGGGCCAGCTGGTCGGCAAGTAGAATCAGAGTAGGGGGCATAAGTAAGGGAGAAGTTTTTTTATTTATGTCCGCACCTATCAGAAAGGTATCGGCACCAGCAGGGCCAATTCCTTTAGAAAGCGGTTAATGCCCTTGACATACCACTGGTTTTTGGACTTGATGGCATCGAGCAGGTCCTTGAATGCCTCTTTTTCCGCCGGGCCCAGCTTGCTGTCACTGATCTTTTTATGCTCCTTCCCGTCAATGACGGTCAGTTCTTCCTGCTTGCCGATCTGCTTTTTCGCCTGCCCGTACCACGGCGGAAGCGTGGAACGTTTTTTACGGATGGCCTTGATGAAATCATCGGTGGTGATAGACCGCTGTTTCACTTCCTTTTTGGCCCGCTCCTCTGCCTCGGCTTTCCCCAATCCCTGCTGCAGGTACTGCTCGGTTTTATTTTGAATCCCGAAGAACGCTTCCCGCCAGGGGAAGGTAGCCGCATCCTCCACCACGGATTTTAAGTCCGCGGAAGCGTAACCGGAGGTGGCCAGGGCCAGGCGGACGAAAGGAATGCCCCTGGCGATAGGACGCTTCTGGGCATGAAGCTTGATGATCGCCACCCGCGATTTCATGTCGGGCTCGGGAATATAGATGGTTTTGCTGAATCTTCCAGAACGCCGAAGCGCAGGATCAACATCCCATGGTGCGTTGGTTGCTGCGATGACGAGCACGTTTTCATTATTCGCTTCAACGCCATCCATTTCATACAGCAATTGATTAACAGCCATTCTCATATACTGCTGGCCTTCCTGCTGGTCCCTTCTTCCGCCGATCGCATCCACTTCGTCGAAGAACAGCATGCAGGGCGCATTCTTGCGGGCCAATTCAAACACCTTGTGGATATTCTTTTCCGTATTCCCAACGTACATGTCCAGTAAATCGCTGAGCTTCGCATTGATGAATCCGGATTTGCACTCGCCGGCTGCTGCTTTGATCACAAAGGTTTTCCCGCAACCCGGCGGCCCGTACATCAAGATTCCGCCGCCGCCCAGCTTGCCGTACTTCCTTGCCAGCTCCGGATTGATCATGGGGTAGACGACGGCTTCGCGGATCTCCTCCTTCATTTTCTCCATACCGGCTACGTCCACGAAGGTCATGTTGGGCCGCTGGAGCATTTTTATATCTCCGGTGCCGCCCTCCCCGCCCTTGCCCTCCTGGTCGCGCTTGGCCTTGGCGCCTTCGAGATGCGTTTTCGCCTCGGTAAGGTTCGGGTTGAGTTCCAATGCCTTCTCGTAATCGGTGACAGCGCTGCTGATGTTGCCCGCATATTCAAATGCCAGGCCGCGCAGGTGATAGGCCTCGGCAAAATCGGCCTTGAGCTCGATGACCTTGGTGAAATCCTCGATGGCCTTTTCATATTCCTCCAGCGAGGCGTAGGATAAACCGCGGTTGTAGAAGGCCTTGAGGTAATCCGGATTCAGCGAGATGGCCTTGTCGTAGTCCTTGATCGCGCCCTGGAAATCCTGCTTGCGGTAATACGCATCCCCGCGGTTATTGTAGATGATCGGGTTCTGGGGGTCAAGCTCCGCGGACTTGGTGTAATCGGCCACGGATTTTTCAAAATTCTTCAGCTGGTAATAGCTTAACGCGCGATTGAAATACGCTTCGGAGAATACCGGATTGAGCAGGATGGCCATGTTGTAATTTTCGATGGCTTTCTCGTAATCGCCCTTTTCGTACTGGTCGTTCCCGGACTGGTAGTAGGTTTTCGCATCCGTGGGACTGGGCTTGCGGGCGTAATGAAGCATGCTCTCGGATTCGCCTTTCATGGTATATCCATAGATATCCAACGAAAAAAGTTTAAATACCTTGTTTATTTACGCAGGACAAGAACGCTCTCCCGTATTTTTACTTTTCTTGGTTTGACGTCGGCCCAGCGCTCGCTTCCGACAATGATATTCGCCTGCAGGCCAAGGCGCGTAGCGATGCCGGCCAATAGCTCATCCACGTAAATTTCCGTGCCGTAGATAACGGAATTGCCCACGATGAAATAGCAGGCTTTACCGGGTTTTAGAATCCGATGGACTTCATGGAGCGTCCGTTCCATGTCCGAGAAATAGTTCCCGATGACCGGTATTTTGTAGCCTATTTCTCCAATTTCCTGCGGCACGGCTTCCGGCGACTGGTTGGAGGTGATGAAGGAACGTACGCTTTGCGAGCGCATCTGTTTGGTTATGTTCTTATCCAGAAAGAGAAGGCTCAGCTCCAACCCATATACCTTGGAATAGTCCACATTGTTGAGGTAGGGCGGGGAGGTAACGATGATATCTGCAACATCATCTTCCCAGGGGAGCTGCCGGGCATCGGCCAGTTGCACATGCGGCACCGGTCCGGTAATAGGATG
>DATDYG010000022.1:0-4468 GCA_035289085.1 Candidatus Bilamarchaeaceae archaeon
CACATCGAGAACCTTGCCTTGGATAAGGAAAACGTCACGGATGTCTATATCGACAGCGAAAACTCCCCGCTGTACATCGAGCATGCGAAATACGGGTTGTGTCATACCCTCTACCGCTACAATACCGATTTGCTGGAGCGCTCCTTCAAAAACATCGTGCTCACCATGCAGGGGGTGCGCAAATTCGATGAGAACAATCCCATCGCGGATGTCGTATTGAAACGGTTAAGCATGCGCTGCCATCTGCAACGGCCGCCGGCCACGTTCGGCGAATTACAGGGTGCATTGCGCATTATGAAGGAACAACCCTTCACCTATCCGCAATATCTCGCTTTCCGTTCCATGTCCCCGTTCTTTGTCGGATACGATGATGTGCTCGTAGGTTTAGGATGCAGCGAAGCGGTGCTCGGCCTGAAAGGCGTAGGGAAGACGATGTTCACCGCTGCCAAGATAAGCGCCATTGGTACGCGTAGAAGAATTATTCCCATTCAGGATATAGAAGAAATCCCTGTCCGTGCCTTCCGCAAGCGCGGCTTCCATATCGGCGCGGCCCGCGTCCAGTCCAGCGAGCGCGAAGTGACCACCAGCAAGGAGCTCGATCTGGTGAGCATGGCGAATGCGCTGCTAAGAATGGGCGATGCCGCCCTGATCATCAACGAGGTTCGTTCACGCGTTGCGGTTCAAGGTATCATCAATCTGTTGAACACGCAACCCGGCGTGTTCCTTTTATACAACCTGCATGCCGAGTCGCTACGAGATGTGCAAGATCGTTTAGAGCTGGTGTTCGGCATCCCGGCAGCCAGCATGTTCGCTACCGACCGGTACAGCTTCCTGAAAAAAATCCGGTTTGGCCGGCGCGGGCGAATATACCGCGTACTGGGCTTTGAATACGAAAGCGACACCGAGGAAAAGAAATTCGTGGAGGTATTCCGTTTCCGCAGGGGCGATTCTATCGACAAATGCCAATGGGAAGCCAAATTCGTCCGCAACCCAGAAGCGGGCGCATTGAATTTTGAAAAAGTGGATCTCGGCCATATGGAAAAGGAGCTGGACCTGGCGTTTATTCCGCCTGCACTGGCCCGGCGCAGCGAAGAAACCGGCATCAGCCCGGAACAATACATTCTCCAGTCCTTCTTCAAGGGAAAGATGTACCACGAGATTGCCCGGGCCAGCGAAGAGCTGAAGGACAAGCTGCTCTTGGAACTGGATTTCTCCCTCCAGATCAATACCCAGACGAACAAACTGCTGGCCGGCATGGAAAAGGAGGCCGGTTCCGTGGATTTCAAGACCGCTTGGAAGGACTGGGTTCCCCTGTTCAAGAAACTATTGCACGAGGAATTGACGCAGCGCAAGGCCCAGCAGGCTCCCACCGCATCTGAACGTAAAAAATCCTAGCGTCTGTCCATCCTCAGTATGTCTGTTGCCAATTCCGCGTATCTATTCTCCAGCGCTTTTATACTCTCAAAAACCGTGTCCCGGAGAACCGTCAAATAATCCGATGGAGCACCCCTTACCCGTTGTATCGCTTTCCCTACCCATATGATATTCAATCCAGCCAGCATCCCGCCGGCCAGCGCCTTTTTCCCGGGCATCTGGATGTTGTCCAACGCTGCCAGCATTGTGAACCCAGCCACATAATTAATAATGAGCAATTCCTTCCCCAGAATATCCATGAACGCCAGCAGCTTCTCCTTCCGCGGGGCATCTACCATCGTTTCACCCATCCTTTCCGAACAAGGTTTTGCCAGCAGCAGATTTAATTTTTTCAACCGCTCTTTCTCCTTTGCGATCTGTTCCCCCATTTGATGTGCGGTTTGCAGTTGTCTTTGTCGTTTTCTCTCTGTTCTTGCCTCTGCCCAGTCCTTGTACCGTTCTGCTATCTGTCTTAAGGAGCCTTGGTTTTCCCCGATTTTTCTAAGCACCAGCCGCATGTCTATCCTATGTGGTGAAAAGTTTAAAAACCTGTTATTTTACTTCAAACTTCCTGTTCAATTCATCTGCATGCTTCAGTAAAATCTTGTGAATGCCGGATCCATACTGCATGGCCCGTTTCTTCCGTTGTAGAGCGGCTTCCGGCAACCCTAGCAATTTTCCGGCCTCGCGCAGCAGTCCCTTCTTCAATTCGTAATTCTCCATCCTTCTTTCCAATGGCACGGAAAAAACCAGTTGGGCCAGTTCTTCATTGTAAAACGGAAACCGCGCTTCCACATCCTGCTTCCAGCAGATTTTTTTTGTTGCGGAAATATCCCTGTTTTTCAAGGTGTTGAATTCTTCTTCTAAAATGCGGTCCAAATCCTTTCCCTCCTTTGCATAGCGGTAGTATCGCTCATACCCGACGAACAGTTCTTCACTGGCACTTCCAAAGAGCAATACCCGGTGATCGCGTTTCCTTGCTTCCTCTGCGATCTTATATGCTGGCACCAGCAGTTCCACTTTGAGCAAATCGCCCGGTACCGCACGAAAACATAGTTCGTATAGGTTTAGCACTTCCTTCTCATCCACTATGCATTCCTGCAGCGGCAGTTTCAACAAATAGGCAACTTTCCGTGCATATGCCAAATCCTCGCTCGTTGCAGTCCCACAGATAAATAATTCAACGTCGCTATGCCCTTTGGCAACCTGCGCGATGAGCGAGCTGTCTATTCCCCCCGAAAAAGCAATCGCTACCCTGTCCTCCAGTGTTTTCTCTACCGCTTTCTTCAGCAGGGCTGCAAGCTCCGGAATCATATCCTATACTAGGCAGATAACGTTTTTTATTTCCACTTGCCCCTCTATCGGCGTTTGACTAAGAAGAAAACAATTCCAATGACGGCCAGCAGGCCGATTCCGCCCACGGCCGCTATCAGGATCAGGTTCAGTTCTTCGGAAACGACTACGATAGGTTCGCCTTCCTGCAATCGTTCTAACAGGTCAAAGGTAGCCGCATTCCCTTCTGTTTCCGTTGCCCCTTCCGCGGATACGATGTTGCCCGGCATCTCTATAATGTAGGTGTAATCTACCCCTGCGGCAGCGAGCATGCTTCCCATAGCCCTGGACTGGCTGCTGCTCAATCGCGTGCCCCCGGATGGCATGAGCGCATCGGCACCCTGCATCCCTCCCAAGGCTCCAAGGGCGTTTTCATCCGAGGTGGTGCGGGTGCCCAGCTCCTCTATCTTGTCTACCGTCAGCGTATATCGCTTAATAAAAAACCGGTCTTCCACTTCAAAATCGTAAAACGCCTCGTCGGCATCGAAGTGCCTGGACAGCGTAAGCACTCCATCTTCATAGGTGCAATCTATGCCCTCTTCGTACTGCCCGCAGAGTTCTTCCACCTCTGTGTCTCCTGCGCCTGCCGCGCTTTGCATCAGGGCCGATATGTCTGCGGTCTGCGTAATGTCCGCGCTTCCATCGGCATGCTGAACATGGTTTATCTCCAGCGAAACGCATCCCAGGCCCAACAGAATCAAAAACAATCCTGGAACTACCAACTGCCGCATGCCTTTTTTCAGCTCTACGCTACTTTTTAAATGTTTGTACGGGCCCGGTGTGATTTGAACACACGACCTCCACCTCCAAACTTTTAGGAAAAGTTTGATCAAAACCGTTTATTCAAACTATTCCTGAAATTAGGACGGTATCGCTCTAATCCAAGCTGAGCTACGGGCCCGTGGATTATAAAAGGCTGCATAATATTTATCAAACCTATGATCAAAGCCATCCTGTTTGATTTTGACGGCGTGGTCGTCCAGAGCGAGCCGTTGCACCTGCGCAGCTTCCGCGAGCTGTTCGGGCCCATGGGCATTAATCTATCCCCGGAGCGATGGTACTCGCAATTCACCGGCATCGGCAGCCCGGCCATCATCCGTATCCTATTCAATGATTTCAACATCCGCGAAGACGTTCCCACCTGGGTGGAAAAAAGAAAAAAACACTACCAAAAACTGGTGCTGGATGATAAACTGAAGCCCATGAAGGGCATCCGTCGCTTCCTCCATTACCTGAAGAAAAAAGGAATCAAGACGGCCATCGTGAGTGGCGGGCATAGTGAGAATATCCAGCTCGTTCTGAAAAAACTCAAGTTAGAGGGCCTTTTTGATAGTATCGTATCCGTGGAGAGCGTGCAAAACCGGAAGCCGCATCCTGAGGGATTTTTGCTAGCAGCAAAACGTTTAGGCGTTAAGCCAAGCGAGTGCATTGCCATTGAGGATTCGCCCAGTGGCATCAACGCCGCCCATGCCGCGAAGATGACGGTGATGTGCGTCCAATCCCCTGCCCCGGTGGATAAAAATAAATGCAATTACACGATTAAGGATTTCATCCGATTCCCGAAAGATTTAATCAAATAACCAACATCATAAGTACCACACCTAACCAAAAACAAACATTTAAATAGACTTTCTCCTATATCCATTCCCATGGTGATACAACTAACGACCGGCAGGAATCTTGCCCAACATCCACATCTGATGCATCAGGAGAGAAAACCCGG
>DATDYG010000023.1:0-6863 GCA_035289085.1 Candidatus Bilamarchaeaceae archaeon
CGGCACGGAAACGCACCTGCTTCTTGTGGATTTAACCTCGTTGAACATCACAGGAAAAGAAGCGCAGGCGGCATTGGAGGAGGCTGGAATAATCGTAAATAAAAATACAATCCCATTCGATACGAAAAGCCCGTTTGTTACTAGCGGCATCCGCATCGGCACGCCTTCGCTGACGACGCGCGGCATGAAGGAAAGCGAAATGCTAGAGATAGCAAAAATGATTGTGAAAATATTAAAGGATCCGAATAATGCAGAATTAAAACAAAGTGTCCGCAACGAGATAGAAGAGCTTTGCAGGAAATTTCCGATATATCCTGAACTGGGATAATGCGGCTATCGGGAATCGAACCCGATTCTTAGGCTTTTTCTTTTTGATGAAACCTTTTAGACAACCCAAAAAAGTTTCTTGGGAAGCCCATATCCTACCGGTAGACTATAGCCGCTTAAATAAGAAACACTAAAGTTAATATCTAAAAATAGTTTTATTCTTCCGCTCCCGCTTTCTGGAATAATTTAACCATCTTGGTCTTCACGGTGACGGGAATCGGGACGGCGACTTCGATCAATTCGACCGTCACTTCATCCTTCGCCTCATCTATTTTTGTAACCCGTGCCCGCTCTCCCTTGAACGGTCCGGATATCATCTCGATGATGTCCCCGGAAGCGATCTGCAGTGCCTGCTGCTTTTCGGCCGTGAGCATCTTCTCAATCTCTTCTATCCCGATGGATTTCCGCAATACGCCTTTCACGTGCTTTACCTTCTGCACCAGCTTTACGACGCTGTTCTCGTCCAGCGCCTCCAGAAAGAGGTATCCGCGCACGTTCTCCGGATTAAAAACGGAATAAACGGGCAAACGCTCGGCAGTGGCCTTTTTGGCGAGGATGTTGGCCGTTATCTTTTCCTGTCCGGATGTTACGCGCACGGTAAATATCATATCCATTCCCCCAAATCAAATCCAAGAAAAAATAACCGACAGGATTACGCCCAGCATGCCGATGGCCGCGATTCCCAAAGACGTGATCTTAGCCACTTTTTCAAACTCCTCGTCGGTTGGTTTTTTCGATATTTTCAGTATCCTCCCGCAGCGGACGAGCAGTTCGCGAATTTCCATATCTATCCAACCAGTTCAAGATCCAGGTTCTCCAGGTCTGTCGGCACGATGATGGCATCGGGCTTGCTGAACCGGACGCCTGCCAGCACGACCAATACGCGCATCGCGGTCTTCTTCATGTTCTCCTCAATGCGGGCCCCCCATATGATGTGGGCATCCGGGCTGATCCGTTTCGATGCTTCCGAAACGACGTATTCCGCTTCCTTCAGCGTCATGTCCTCTCCGCCAATGACATTGATGAGCGCCTTCGAGCAGCTGCTGAGATCGGCGTCCAATAACGGCGAATTCAGGGCCGTTTCCACGGCTACGCGGGCACGATCCTCCCGCTTGGCATCCAGCGAGGCATCGCCCAGCCCGATCACCGCGAATCCTCCCTGCCGGAGGATGGTGGCCAGGTCGGCGAAGTCCACGTTCACCAGGCCGGATTTGGTTACCAGCTCGACGATCCCCTTCACGCTGCCGGCCAGCACCTCGTCGCATACCTTGAATGCGGTATTCAGCGGCAAATCCGGCACCAGCGAAAGCAGCCGGTCGTTCTTGATCACGATGAGCATATCGGTATTCTTCTTGAGCTTATCCAGCCCCTGCAGCGCGTTGTCCATGCGTATCTTCCCTTCCGAACTGAAGGGCAGCGTCACCACGGCAACGGTGAGTGCTCCCGTGGCCTTGGCCTGTTCCGCGATGATGGCGGCACTGCCGGTACCGGTTCCGCCGCCCATGCCGCAGGTTATAAATACCAGGCTCGCGTCGTCCAGCGATTGCTTTATCTCTTCGGTGGATTCGCGTGCGGCTTCTTCCCCGATCTGGGGGTTGCTGCCCGCGCCCCTTCCGCCGGTGATCTTCTTGCCTAAAATGAGCTTGTTGTTCGCCCGGATGCGCAAAAGATGTTTCGCATCGGTGTTCATCGCCACCAGCCGCACCCCTTCGGTGCCCAGCTCAAACAGCCGGTCCAGCGTGTTGCTTCCGCTGCCGCCGGCTCCCACCACATATATGGGCTGCTCGGTCTGCCGTAAAAACTGGGCGATTTCCTCATCGTCCTTGTTCGAAGCCTGGTTTTCCGGGGATTTTTTCAGCTCAATCTTTACCTCTGTCTTTTCTTCTAAATTAGGAACTACGCTGTTTTCCAAGCATATCACCTTTGGAGATTTGCCGTTGGTATAATTACGAGCAAAAAGTATTTAAACCAGTAGAATTCCGCGTCTGTTTTTGCCACCCCGCAATCCACCTGCCTGGCTTCGGTTTAAAACTCTTTTCGGATAATCCTCCTTATGGCTGCGCGTGTGGAAATCGCGATTAAGGATGGTCTGCCAGATGTGGTGGGCGAACAAACCCGGAAAAAGCTGGAAGAGGCCGGCATCCCTGTCCGTTCCTGCCGTTTTGTGGAAACCTACAGCATCGAGGCGGATCTAAGCGAAGAGGAACTGAAAAGGCTCGGGGAAGAGGCGTTCGTAGACCTGATTATTCAGGAGGCCCGTTGGAAGAAGGCCACCTACCAGGATACCTACCGTATCGAAATCGGATTTCTGCCTGGTATTACCGATAATGCAGGCCGTACCGCGCAGCAGGCGGTCTACGATGCGATAGGCAAAAAAACGCCTGTATACTACTCGCGCCTGTTCTCTTTTGAAGGGATCAATCCGGACCGGTTGCCGGATGCGGCCCATCTCCTGCACAACCCGCTTGTTGAAAAATACATGGTCCATGCGCCATCGCAGGTCCCTTCCCCCTACCTGCCGCAGGTCCGGCTCAAGCCCGGAATTCGCGTCGGCCGCTTCCTGCTGGATCCTGCCAAAAGATCCACTTTGCGTTTAGTGAGGCAGCGCCTGCTTGCGCTGAACCTGTCCGAACTGAAAGCCATTGCCGAATACTTCCGGAAAAACGATGTGCTCCAGCGGCGGAAAAAGGCGGGGCTGGACGAGCGTATCACCGATGTGGAATTAGAAGCGATTGCGCAAACATGGAGCGAGCACTGCAAGCATAAGATTTTCAATGCCGCCATATCCTACGAGGAAAACGGGGAGACGCACGCCATCCACAGCCTGTTCAACACCTTCATACGCGGAGCCACGGATGCCGTCCCAAAGCCGTACGTGCTGAGCGTTTTCAAGGACAACGGCGGCATCATCAAGCTGGACCACGATTGCGATGTGGCCATAAAGGTGGAGACGCACAATGCGCCCTCAGCACTCGACCCCTATGGGGGGGCGTTGACCGGCGTGCTGGGCGTCCAGCGCGATGTACTGGGAACCGGACTGGGCGCCATGCCCATTGCCAGTCTAGACGTGCTCTGTTTCGGCGATTTAAACGAAAAGGATATACCCAAGGGCGTCCTGCCTCCCTCCCGTATCTTTGAAGGCGTGGTAAAGGGCATCGCGCATGCAGGCAACAAGACCGGCATTCCCATCGTGAACGGTTCCATCCTGTTCGAAAAAGAATATCTTACGCGGCCGCTCGTGTATTGCGGGACCATCGGCATCCTGCCCCCGCAAATACAGGGGCGGAGCACCACAGAAAAAACCATAAAACCCGGCTACCTGGCCATCATGGTGGGCGGACGGATCGGGAAGGACGGCATCCATGGAGCAACGTTCAGCTCACAGCACATCGATTCCCATACCCCCCAGAGCGTGGTGCAGATCGGCGACCCCATCACCCAGAAGAAAATGATCGATTTTCTGCTGGAAGCAAGGGACCGGCGGCTGTACGAGGCGATTACGGATAACGGTGCGGGCGGATTGTCCTCCAGCATCGGTGAGCTCGCCCGCTTAAGCGGAGGGTGCGAGATCTATCTCGATCGCGCACCGCTTAAATATCCCGGCCTCCAGCCCTGGGAGATCCTGCTCTCCGAATCGCAGGAACGGATGACGCTGGCCATCCACCGGGAAAATTTCAACCCGCTCCTGGACCTGGCCCAAAAGCATGAAGTGGAGCTTACCTTCGTAGGGAAATTCACTGATAGCGGCTACCTCCACTGTCTCTACAAGGATAAGACCGTGGCATACCTGGATCTGCAGTTTTTCCATGAAGGCCTGCCGCGCATGAAACTGAAGGCGCGCTGGCAGCGCAAGCTGTTCAAGGAGCCGGACATCCGCGAAAGCAGTATGGGCCAGACGCTCCTGAAACTGTTGCGCCAGCCGAACATCACCTCCAAGGAATCCGTCGTCCGCCAGTACGACCATGAAGTCAAGGGCATGAGCGTTCTCAAGCCCGTCGGCATCAACGATGCAGCCGTCATCCGCCCGCTGCTGGACCGGGACGTCGGCATCGTTCTCTCCCACGGCATCGCGCCGCGTATCGTGCAGGACAGCTATAGCATGGCGATGCTCGCGTTCGATGAAGCCGTGCGCAATGCGCTGTGCGCAGGCGGCAAGATCGGTTACATGGCCGCACTGGACAATTTCTCCTGGCCGGATCCGGTCCAGGGCAAAAAAACACCGGACGGGGAATATAAATTAGCACAGTTGGTACGCTCCTGTTTTGCCATATACGATATCGCGACGGCGTACGGCATCCCCCTGATCTCCGGCAAGGACAGCATGAAGAACGATTACTACACAGGCGAGCACAAATATTCCATCCTGCCTACGCTGCTGATTACCGTTATTGCAAAAATAGACGACGTGCGGAAGACGGTAAGCGCGGGCTTCAAATCCCCGGGCGATTATATTTACATACTGGGAACAACGCGGGAGGAACTCGGCGGAAGCGAGTACTTTAAGCTGTTTAACGGCATTGGAAACAAGGAGCCCAAGGTGCATCCGGAAGAACATCTTCCGCTGTACAAGGCCCTGGCCGATGCGATGGACGAAGGGCTGGTGGCCTCTGCGCATGATGTTTCGGACGGCGGACTGGCTGTGGCGCTGGCCGAATGCGCGCTGCCCAGCGGCTGGGGGGCACATATCTCCATGGCGTCCCTTCCGCGGGAGACCGAGCGGGAGGATGCCCTGCTCTTTTCGGAAAGTCCGGGACGCTTCGTGATTACGGTTAAACCGGAAAACGCAGCCGCGTTTGAAAAGCGCATGGAAGGAAAAGCATTTGCGCAGGCAGGCAGGGTGCGCGGTGATAAACGTTTCATCATCCGCATGAAGGAGGAGCAGGAACTCATCAACGAGGACGTGCGCACGCTACGGGAAGCATGGGAGAAAGGAGTAGTTTAGCTATGAGCTGAGCAGACTGTGCCTTTAGGAAGGCGCGTTTAGCTAACTACAAATTTATTGTAGTATTACTTCAACTAGACCGAAATCGTAAGGATCTGCACGGTAAAAAGAAAGTTCAGTATCACTGCCAACTATTCCTCTACCAATATCGTAAACTATCTGACCTGTTCGCTCTTCACCAGGTTCCATACCTTGTAAGTTAAGCGGATTGTCAAGTACTTCAAAAAACTTTTCATTATAATTGCGTACTTTCTTGTTTGGAGAGGATCCAGCTATAAATAATTTATAGCGCCCCACATTATAATTTGTCTTCCATGGTAGATCAACCTCATTTCTGATCGTTACGTCTAGAATAACTAAGCTGCAGTATCCCTCATCTGCTCCCAAACGATAGTCTGTCCACACACAATCATAAACCTGATAAGCCTGAGCAGTAACGCCTCTATAACTCAGCCCATCATGTCTATCAATAATAACATCTTCAGGAGTAGAAATACTATAGAATCTTTGAATAATTTGAAAAATCCCAAACCAATTACTACCGCACTAAAAAGTTCAAATTGGGGCATCATTATTCATGTCATTGAGTTATAGATAATAGTTGTTGCTCCATCTGTTTGATTCTTTTATTTTTAAGCCAAAGATAAAACCCTGCAAAAGGAAGACTTCGAAACAAAAACCAAGATCGCATACTCGCTTCACCACTAACTTTATATCCAAGGGTTTTTGGGTTAATTTCCGCCTTTATCATCATTAAACTATAAGTTCTATACGCAATTATTCTATCCTTGTCACTGCTGAAAAAGATAGGCTCCTTTGTCAGTTTTTTTAACTGCATTAGTCTATCAAAAAGCTTTTTGTTTGGCACGATAACCAATCCTCTCTGATAGGAGTTCTCAAAAAGTTCGTGTGGATCTTTTGGCGTCAGGACAAATTTTTCAGTTGACGTATAAACTACAATTAAGCTGGGAGCATGCGTATCAGATACGAATGCCATGGGTTCCCCAACCCAATTTAATCCTTTTACGGGAGAACTACCCCAAAACATCCCTGGAACATGATCTACATTTACGATCTCTTTAAATGATATTCCTTTGGTTTTGTTGCCTTTAATAAGTTTCAAAGAATCCTCCTCTAAGATGTACTTTATACCCCTCCAATTAACTATTGTATAGGCACCAATCAAAAAAAGGATAATCGCAATACTGAAACAAAAAGAATCTGCCAAAATGCCGACAGGATTTTCTGTGCCGCCTATGACAATTGTTTTCCGATCTTCATCCATACCTAAGATAAAGCCATTATTTACAAATAAAGAAATAAGATATACTACAAGAATGATGGTGAACAGGAAAAAAAGGGCACCATTTCTTGGAATGCCAGTGCTAAATTCTTTCACCACCATGCCAGTGCCACCTCTTTTATTTAAAATTGTTCCCAATATGAGATATACCTGTAGAGTGCAAGACCTTTTGTCCTAATTTGTTGAAGCACCCTTTGTCCGCTTTTTAGACTTCTTTCCATGCTTCTTGTTAAAATACTTTTGATTGAAGTAAATGCTGGCGGGTGTTTGCCAGCCAAGTATTTCTTGTTT
>DATDYG010000024.1:0-4168 GCA_035289085.1 Candidatus Bilamarchaeaceae archaeon
TCTTTCTTTTCCTGTTTCCGGACTACCACAACATCCTCCTTATGCCTGGACCATTTATAGGCTTTGGGGACAATGACAGCAGCAGCTATACCAACAGCAAGGGCAGCAGTTGCCACCAGTGCCTTCGTTGTTCTTCTCATAGTATTATTAGGCATTCCTGAATTATTAATGCTTCCTGCTCTCGTCCGCATAAGTTGCATAATTATAACATTATCAAGAACAATTTATAATTGTTATGGTTTTGTGTTTATCCTTTCATTATCCGATAATTTTGCGCTCTCGGGCTATAGATTTTTAATTAATGTATATGGCACTATCCTAGAATTCAATGCTATCAAAACCGGTATAATCCTGCAAAGGCTTTGGAATTGAAACAATATTATCCTCCTGGAAATTCTCCAGAATGGCAATGAGCGTGCGGCCGACGGCCAGGCCCGAGCCGTTGAGGGTGTGGACAAACTGCAATTCGCCTTTTGCATTGCGGAATTTTATGTTGGCTCTGCGTGCCTGGAAATCCGTGCAGTTGCTGCACGAGGAAATTTCCCGGTAACGGTTCTGGGAGGGGATCCATACTTCGAGATCGTACGTTTTTGCGGCCGCAAAGCCCAGATCGCCTGTGCATAACGATACCACGCGATACGGCAGGTTTAACGCCTGCAATACCGCTTCGGCATCGCGCGTTAACGTTTCCAGCTCTTTGAAGCTTTGCTCCGGATGGGCGAATTGGACGAGTTCGACCTTGTTGAACTGGTGCTGACGGAGGTAGCCTTTGATATCCTTGCCATAGGCACCGGCCTCCCGCCGGTAGCACGGCGTGTACGCGGTAAACTTGAGCGGCAGATCCTTTTCCTCCAGCACTTCACCGGCAAACAGGTTGGTGAGCGGTACTTCCGCAGTAGGTACCAGCCATAAATCATCATCCCGGCATTTATACAGATCGCTCTCGAATTTCGGCAGCTGCCCGGTTCCTTCCATCACTGCGGTATTTACCAGATGCGGCGGAAGGATTTCCTGGTAGCCGTTGGAAACCTGCAGGCCGAGCATGAAATTGATTAGTCCGCGTTCCAGCGCAGCAAGAGGTCCTTTTAATACCGCAAAACGATGACCCGCCAGTTTTGCACCCCGCTCAAAATCAATATAGCCCTTTTTAGCGGCGAGCACATCGTGGCTTTGGATTTTCCTTTTGGCCGGCTTGCCCCATTTCCGGATTTCTGTATTATCTGCTGCATCCTTGCCCCGTGGAACGGATTCATGTGGGATATTGGGCAAAACAAGAAGCGAATTTCTAATTTCCTCTTCCAGTTTCTTGGTTTCTTCTGAAATTTCCTTTATTCTTGCGCTTATTTCTCCAGAGCGCTTAATTGCCTTTTGCGCTTCTTTTTCTTTCCTGGCTTTTTTCAGCTGGATAATCTCGATATTGAGCTTGTTCCGTTCTGCGCGGAGCCCTTCCTCTTCTTTCTTGATCTTGCGCCATTGCTCGTCCTTTACAAGCAGCCCGGCCACCCGATCCGTCTCTTCCTTCATCTGGCGGTTTTTTAACGCATGACGCACACGATCCGGATCCTTGCGAATAAGATGGATATCCAGCATACGGAGTATTCTGAAAATAGATATTTAAAAACGCGCGGACGGAGCATTTACATGTGAACTCAGTGCTCCCTCTTTGGTGCATCACAGTACCGAATGGAGCACGAGCCTATTTATTAGAATTTAATAAAGGCTATTGAACCATTCGTAGGAGTTACGGTTCCAGATACCAAGTAGCATTAACATAATCATATATATAGGTAAATGGCAATTTTTGCTCAACCAAGTTATTCTCTTCATTTTTTACGTCACAATTAATCTGAATCTTGATAGTCTTTTTTTGATTTGCCGCAGTTTTTATTTCATTTGGTATCCCCAATCCGGGTGCTTGGATTCCAGAATGTGCATTCAACTTCCATGCATTAACCCCACCATAATGACCATTCTGCTCTTCTTTTTCGTAAGTGTCTGTAATGAATTTTATTTTAACATAAGCAAGGTACTTGGTATCTTCATAATTTGCAATCCAAAACCAAACTTTCCAGTCCTTGGTAAAATTAAACACCACAGTGCCTGGCAGAACTGAAGCTATTTTACAATCAACCAAAGCTGTTGTTTTCTTTTTAGTTTTATAAGAACTGTCGCTTGGCATCTCTATCGAGGTCAATGGTCTTGAAAGTGCCTGCTCTGAAAGCCTGGTGTCAGCCTCGAGTTTTCTATCAAGAAGGTCTTGATTTTTCTTCCATTTGTTGATTGCCCAGAAAAAGGCAAAAATTGCTGCGAGAAACATTAAAGCAAAAACATAAGGATAGAGTATACTAATCTTTAATTCGATAAAGAGAATGTAGCTGTCTGCAATTTGTTGGTGAGAAAAATAAAGAACTAAAGCTACTATGATCAAACAAAGAGATGCAACAAACTTATAGAAATCGTCATAAATTAAGTTAGGCACTTGCATATCCATCTAGTTGTTGATACGTTTTTTATTTTTATGCTACCAGATTGAAATTTCCCAAGAATTAAGCCATGTAATCTGGGAATTCTTTACTTTTGCCATTTCTCACCGTAGCAGCATTTATAAGCACTGCCCCTCAGAACACCACTCAGCAAGAAGGCCTTAGCAGATCAGTTTTGATGAAACTTTTCCTAAAAGTTTCAAGCTCTGAGTCGTACCCTGTGGACACAGACGGAGCATTTATAGTGAAATTTATTTTTTCAGGGGCAACGTTTCCCAGGTGCCTTTGCCTTTAGAAGCGGAAACACAAATGGAAGAAGAAACAGACGCCGGGCAGAGGATCACCGGTCCCCTTTCAGAGGATGATGCTCCTCAACCGTACCATGTGATAGGGGAGGAAATGCCGCCCGGAACAGACGAGAACCTGCCGCAAAGCGACTTACCAACCGACGCAGCGTGGATCGTTGTTCCTGCTGGCATAGTTATTTTGATGGTGCTCATCCGGCTGTATCTTACAAAGAAAAGATAGGATAGTTATAGTTTATTTCACTCGTGCGATTTATTCCCCTTTATATTCATTTTTGATAACGGCAATTGTATGATTCATACAGAAACCTCACCCAAGAATATATAAACAACCCAAGGTATAATTGTAAATACGGAGTAAAAGAGGGGTGTGTGGGTATGAAAAGGTGCTTTTTCTCCGATGCGGAGGTCAGCGGGTATGAATGGAAGCATGGGGGCGAGTACGTATGCTATCCCTGTTATATGCGCAAATGGAACAAACGCACGGCAACAAAGCTGGCCCGCAGTATACGGCTTAGGGATATTACCAAAAAGGAAGAAATCTATCGCCTGAAAGGGGAATCAGGCAGCCGGTGGATTCCCAAGATCAAGGTGGACCGGCGGATCATCGGCGGAACCGTCCTTCCGCCCGTGGAAGCGGTTCCTGCCCGCAGATGGATAACAGGCCCCCAGCTGGAAGGGATCCAGTGGCCCAGGATAATCTATCCCTACATCACCTATGGCGCAGGCGGCGGCTAGAGCGCGGCAAAACCGAATTTTTGGAGCCGGACATTCATCCGTGCACGGATATTGGACACGCGGTCAGATGAAACGCACAGATGGTGCGCAATCTGTTTAGAAGAAGCCAGGGGATAACGCCGGAGGTAGCGGTAGAGTTTTTTTTGGTGCGCCCCCTCCAGCAGCTTTTTTGCATCCAGGCTGTTTTCCGGCAATCCGAAATAGGCGAGAAACTCCGATGGCAGATAATAAACCGAATAAGAATGCCGGACCGGCGGCAAACCATGCGCTTTTGCAATCGAAGAGATGTTGTGCAGGTGCTTTGCGACAGTGGCCACTTTTACACCCAGTGCACGGGCCATTTCTGCGCAGCGGACCGGCGGGTGTTCATTCATATAGCGGATGACCGCGATTTGGTAGGAAGAAAAATAGCTCTCCAATGATTCGGCAGAAGGGGCATGCAGCAGGCAGAATCGCTGCCGGAAGGCGTTGTTCATTTGAACTACCCGGGCTTTTCCGCGGCGAGGCAGCTCCTCTACTGCCAGTGGAAGGCCCAATTCTTTGCACCGTTCGTTGATACGTTTTAGCTGAATCCCGATAGTGGCGGGGTCGGTGGTGCCTACCAGCATATGGAGTGTGGCCCGCCGGCAGCCAGCAAGTCTT
>DATDYG010000025.1:0-14051 GCA_035289085.1 Candidatus Bilamarchaeaceae archaeon
AAAAACGACTAGAGGTTTTGAGGACACTGAAACTATTTTACATCTTCCGCAAAACTATGCGGATGCTTCTTACTGGATTAAAGCAAAACTTCTTTGGGAGCTAGAGGGTGAATTACTTCCCTTAGCTGAGACGGAGGGGGAGCTTTATTTAAACCCGGATTAAATTCTTTCCCTCACAAAAAGCAAAAAGTTCCTTCTTTACCCCAGTTTCCCAATCTCCACATACCTCAAATCCTTGTCACAATACTGGTGAAAACTCCCCTGGTCCTGGCCGGTGCATTGTTCAGTGCGGTGATAGCCTGAGAGGTGGTGGCCGCGCTCTGCTTGCATAAGGCCGCCAGCATACGGGCGGATTTTTCTATAAGCTGATCGGTGGAAATGCCGGCTTTTTCAGCGGCCTTTTCGATGGCCTTGCCCAGCCGGGTTCCTTTTTCGACTTCGGCTGCCAGCGATGCAGTGGTTCTTGCTGCTGCCCCATCGTTTCTGTAGTCCTCAAGATATTCCTGCAAATCAGATGCTTCTGTTCCGGTTAAGCTTGCCATGTTCGCCAGCATTGCCTTGGCCACCTCGGCTGCCTGCCTTGCGCCGATCTCCATCCCTTCAGGCGGTTTCACGCCCCATTCCTGGGCCAGGCCGATGATTACTGCTGCGGGAACACCTGCACCGGCTGCCACATCTAGAAGTAATTCCCTATGTCGGGGCGCCTTCTCACCAATAGTCTTTGTAAGTTCATCCTTGTTTACACCCAATCCACCTGAAGCCAGGTAGATATTTTCCAATCCTTTCCGATCTTCTGCGAGTAAGTGCTTTACACCCCTCTCAGCCAATAGCCTATGTGCGTTGGAAGAAATACGCATTTGAATTTTGGTATGGTTTTCTTGAGCAAGCGTAAGCTGGCGCATCTGTTGGTCTCGCTTAAAAGGAGGAACAAACTGACTCACAGTCCTCTTTAAGTCTCGCTCATCCTTGGCCATTGCTACTGCAAATAAAAACCGGGCACCGTTTTCACTTTCCATAAAATGCTTATCTGCGGGAGCAACTTGGGAAGCAAATTCCTGTGCCGTAGCTGTAGCCGCCTGACGGCTAACTTCTTGAACAATCTTTTGTGCTGCTTGGGAGGTGGCTTGATCTTCAGCTGGTCTAATTGCTACTTCTGGCATAATTGGTATATTAAACTAAACTATTTATAAAAAGTAGATATTAGGTTATTGCATTTCAATAAATTGTAATTGTGAATAAGCTTTACCACTTTGAACAGTATATTGAGCAAATATAATTGGAACTCCATCAATTATTTCTCCATTGGGTTTATTCACAGGCACAATAGACACACCTATGTATTCCTCATTAAAGTGTCTGGAAAAGCCGGTTTCCACCACCAATTTAACATATTTCAAACTTCTTTCTGAATCTAAAAGTATGGGCTTTCCATCAGGTGTTACCCTGCCTTCTCTGATTGCTCTTTCTTCATTAGCCTTTTTGTATAAGCGGGCAAGATCGTCTAATTTGATTGCTGCTTTGATCTCTCCATTTGCACCTACAGCTACATAATTGACTTTTTCTCTTTTTCCAGGTTGTTCAAGATCAGGCATCATACCTATCATTGCAGTAGCCGCAACGTGGTTTGTTTCTGTTTCTACGCTGACATTTGTGGAGAACCAGCCTTTTCTTCTAGCTTGTTCGACGCTGTCTGTAAGTCTCGGCAATCTGTAATCGTTGAGATCTGTCTCATCATCCAATCTTTGCAATTCGCTTAATTTAACTGTTGGCAACCTGGCCAATTCAGAATCTTGTATTGCAGCAGCCACCTGTGCAATCGGCGCCTTGGCTGGCCCTGCCTGGGCAAGCAAAACAGGCTTTTTACCATCGTCCCGGGCTTCGGGTTTTGGAGGTTCTGCTTTCGCTGGGGGGTTTGGCACCGGAGATCTAGGAGTTTCCGCGGCGCTTGTCTGACCGCCCAAAATCAGTGTTCCAGCCAGTGCCGTTCCTAACCCCAGCAGTCTTAGTCCAGAATACGCATGAGACTTGAATCTTTGAGGAGACCTAACCGAAGCGACATGGATTTCTTTGGTATTTCGAAGTACATTCGTCATATGAAACTCCCGTATCTATTTAGGGCGGAGGGGGTATATAATGCTATGGGTAACATTCGACATTTGGCGTATTTATTTATTTCCTTTTCCCGATCGGCACATACTTCAGATCCAGCTTTCCGATGTATTTTGAACGGGGCCGGATGAGACGGTTGTCAGCATACTGCTCCATGCAATGCGCAACCCAGCCTGCGCTTCTTCCGATGGCAAAGATGGGCGAATCCAGATCGGTGGGAAGGCCCAGCAGATGGTATACAATGCTGGAATAGAAATCCACATTGGGATTAAGGTTCTTTTCTTTGAGCATGGTTTTTTCCAGCCGATCGGCAATGGTATACCAGCGCATATTTTTCTTTTTCCTGGAAAGTGCAAAGGCCATTTTCTTCAAGATACGGGCCCGCGGATCGTACACCTTGTAAACGCGATGCCCGAATCCCATGATGCGTTCGTGCCTGGCTAGGGCAGCTTTTGCATACCGCTCGGCGTTAGCCGGTGTTTTGATCTCCCTCAGCATGGTGGAAACAGCCTGGGCCGCCCCTCCGTGCAACGGCCCTTTTAACGTACCTACGGCACTGGTAAGCGCGGAGTGCATATCACTTAATGTCGATATGGTTACCCGTGCAGAAAAGGTACTGGCATTAAATCCGTGTTCGGCATGGAATACCAGATCCGCATTCATCGCTTCCACGCTGACCGGATCGGGTTTTTTATCATTCAGCATATACAGGAAATTGGCGGCGTAGCCCAGTTTCGGATCGGGCGGAACCGGCTTTAATCTTTGCCGTATACGGTGGTGATAGGCGACGATCGTAGGAAACTTGGCAATCAAACCTACCCCGTTGTGCAGATGGAAATCCAGCGAAACCTTCCGTGCATCCGGATCGTTGCACGCCAGTGCGGATACGGTTGTCCGTAACGCCTCCATGGACGTCATTCCATGGCAGAAGCTCTTCATCATATTAACGATATGTTGGGGTAAAGGCCGATGGCGGTGGAGATGGGTGGAAAAGGCATGCAATTGCGCAGCAGTGGGCAATGCACCGTACAGCAATAGATAGGCCACTTCCTCATAACTGGCCCTGCCTTTGGCCAGCTCCTCGATCGGATAGCCACGGTAATACAATTTCCCTTTTTGACCATCCACATGGCCGATCTTGCTTTCTGCAACGATTACCCCTTCCAGGCCTTTTTTCACATCAAAGGTGATTTTGGTTTCAGGCATCAGCATACACCTTCATCAATCTTGCAGACTAAATCCCTGATTGCCTTGGCAGATTGCATTAGCTGTTGCTTTTCTTCCTTTGTCAGGCTTAGTTCAAGGATTTTTTCAACTCCATTGCTTCCCAAAGTAACTGGCACTCCCATGAATATGCCTTTTATGCCGTATTCTCCCTGCAGATAGGCTGCGCATGGTAAAATCATTTTTTTATCCTTTAAGATTGCCTCAATCATCTGCACGAGCGAAGAAGCAGGGGCAAAGTACGCACTGCTTTCCTTTTCCAAGGCAATTATTTCCGCTCCGCCTTTTCTTGTTCGTTCAATCAATTTTTTTATTTTATTTTCCGGTAATAGCTCCGTAATCGGAATTCCTGCAACGGATGAATGGTCAGGCAGGGGAACCATGAAATCGCCATGGCCGCCTAAAACCAAAGCGGAAGCATCCTCTATGCTTACGCCTAATTCCATTGCAATGAACGTGCGGAAGCGTGTCGAGTCCAGGATCCCAGCCATGCCCATAACGCGTTCACGGGGAAATTTTGTTACTTTTTTAGCAACATAAACCATTGCATCCAGAGGATTGGTAACAACGATTAGTTTGCAGTTAGGCGCGTATTTTTTCACCTGCTCGCTTGCTGATTTAACGATTTCAGCATTTACATTCAGCAGTTCGTCACGGCTCATTCCTTCTTTGCGCTGTGCACCGGCAGTTATGCATACTATCTCGCTGCCTTTTATGTCTGCATAATCGCCTGTGCCTGTAATACTTACATCAAATTCTTCTATTGGCGCACTTTCTTCCAAATCTAATGCAAGCCCTTGCGCAATTTCCGGTGTACGGTTTACCAAAACAATGTCAGCCAGTTCTTTGTAAGCGCACAACTGTGCTGCTGTACTGCCTACTCGCCCTGCGCCAATTATTGAAATTTTCTTTCTTGGCATGGGCTTAAAACAAATACAAAATTTAAAAGCGTTTGGAAATTTAGTGGAAATAGTAGCTGAAGCCACCGCCCAGCTGGTAGATGTGCATGCCGTCGATGCGCATGTATACACCCGCAAGACGGGCAAACAAATCCCTCCAGACCTGGAAGCTAAACGCAACAGAAAAGAAGATGCCGTTCTTGTCGAATACGAAATCCCCGTCTTCAATGGATTTTTCATCGATGTTCCGGCTCGAGATACCGGCCTCTCCCTGGGGGGTGTAGTTTACGTCCAGCTTGAGATAGACGCGGCGGTAAGCCACCATTTGTTCAAAAATAAGGTCTCGGTATTTGGTCCGTAGATGCTGCTGCAAAAGGAAACCCAGCGTATACTGGACGGAATAGTAGGAGGCGCCTTCTAGGAGGCTGTTTGCCTCGTCATCCATGTTGATGGTCTCTCCACCTACATTCAGCTTCAGCCTCTCTATGCGGGCAGTGGCGGGCAGGGAGCCTTCAACCCGGTTGAAATAGAATAGCTTGAAGACATCGGCATCTACCAGGGTGAACAGGCCTTCCAGCAGGAGATAGGGTACGATCTCCCCTCTGGCAGCCAGCTGGAGGCCGACGCCGCTATCACCCAGTTCCGAATCCGAATAGTCCACCCGGACCCGCTGGATGCCCAGGCCGGTATGAAGGCGGAAATCCGGCCGCAGCCGCAACGCAGCGGTCGCCTCTACCTGGTGAAACTGCAAAGTAAGATCAGTTTCTTCCTTGTCCTGGGAAGCGCTGGTGAACCGGTATTCGACACGGGGCCGGCCCCAGGCATGGTTGGAATGTCGTTTGCGTACCTCATCCTCCGCAAGCCCGCGGGCACCGGTAAGACCAACGGCAATGAGCGCGGCAACGGCACTGACCTTCCGAAAAGCAGTTTTTAATCTCCCTGTTTTTGATTTTAATACAACCACAAATGACTTTCAACAGAAACCCTTTTTAAAGGGCGTCACGAAATGGCGATTAGCCGGGTTCGCCGTACACAACGTAGTGCCAGGATTTTCGGGCTTTGCTGCTGAGATCGATGTATACGTGCTTGATCTGCGTGTATTCTTCCATGGAATACAGCGATAAATCCTTTCCAAAGCCGCTCTGCTTGTATCCGCCATGGGGCATCTCGCTGGCCAGGGCGCCATGCTCGTTTATCCATACCGTCCCAAAGTGCAACGCATTGGCGATTTTCATAGCAGTTGCAATATCTTTTCCATAAACAGATGCAGCCAAGCCATAATCCACATCATTGGCTTTCCGTATGGCTTCATCGATGGTGCGGTAGGTGGAAACGCCCAGCACCGGACCGAATATTTCCTCCCGGCAGATGCGCATTTTCTGGGTGACGCCGGTGAACAAGGCTGGCTGGAGATAGCTGCCGCGTTCGAAAACCTTCCCTTTCGGGCGTTTTCCTCCATACGCCAATTTTGCTCCTTCGCCTAAACCGGATTCGATATACAATTCAACAGCATCCCTTTGTTTGGGAGAGATCAATGGCCCCATGTCCACGTGCGGCTTCAGCGGATCGCCTAAACGGATTTTTTTCATTTCGGTAATGATGCGGCGTACCAGCTCCTTTTCCTGTTTTTCATGCACGTATACACGCGTTACGGCCGTACAATCCTGCCCGACGTTCCAGAATGCGCCTACGGTTGCACCTTTGGCAACCATATCAAGATCAGCATCAGGCATTGCGATAAGCGGAGCTTTACCACCTAATTCAAGATGAACGCGCTTTACGTTGCTACTTGCAAGCTGCATGATGCGTTTTCCGGTCTTCGTATCGCCGGTAAGCGAAACCATGTCCACGTCCATGCTGGAAGCCAGGGCTTCGCCGATGACCTTGCCCGGGCCGGTGATTACATTGAAAACGCCTTTGGGAATGCCGGATTTCTCCACGAGTTTGGTAAATTCAAGCAGCGTAAGCGGCGTAGCGCTCGCCGGCTTGATAACAAGCGTATTGCCGGCAGCTAAAGCGGGAGCCAGTTTCCATACGGCAATATACAACGGATAGTTCCAAGGAACAATGCTCGCCACTACGCCAACGGGCTCCCGCCTAATAATACTCGTGCCGCCTGCATACTCTGCTGCAGCCTTCCCTTCCAGCATTCTGGCTGCGCCCGCAAAAAAGCGCAGGTTATCAATTAAGAAAGGCATATCACTATCTCTGGCATATTTGATGGTTTTGCCGGTGTTCAGCGCTTCGAGCCTGGCAAAGAATTCCAGCTTTTCTTCCACGGCATCGGCCAGTTTCCATAGGAATTTGCCGCGTTCTCCGGGGGATAGACCGCTCCATGTGCCCCCATCAAATGCCCTGCGCGCCGCACCGATGGCATCCGAGGCATCCTCTTTCGTACCCCTGGCAACCGTTGCAATGGGCTGATGGGTAGCCGGATTAAAAACATCGAAGGTTTCGCCGTTGCTGGCACTTTGCCACTTGCCATCAATAAACATCTTGTAACCAGCAACCATACGATCACTACCTTGAAGAGGCATGAGAAGTTTAAATACATTTCCACCAGGCGCAACCATTTAAGGGTTATTGGTGTATAGTATAGCGTATGGCAGTGGTATTGAAAGCGGCAAAACCATCTGTTTCTGCAAAGCATTCGGCAAGGCAAGGAAGAATAGGGGCAGCTGTGCTGCTCTCTTTTCTCGCAGGATGCGGCGGCTCCACCATAGACAATTACCGGGGCGTGGACAGCGACGAAGGAAGCGGTCAGGGTGGATGCGATAAGAACTGTGATCAGCCACCCAATCTTTGTGAAAAGCTGGGCGCACTAACCCCCTCCAAGTATTTTCCGGTATACCGCGGAGGAGAAGTAACGATAGATGCGGATTTCATTTTAGAGGTAATGAATGCCGAGATGATAACGGATGAAAAACACGTAAGCGGACGGGTGGTGCTGCGGGCAATGGACAGCGATACCCGCAACCTGCCGGAGGGCATCGCGTCGAGCTTGGGGGAAGGAAAAGGATTTTGGGTGCGGGACGATAGCGGCGCACACTCGGCGGAACTGGAAACTTATCCTCCTGGAACGTTGCGCGTCCAGGCCTGCGATGTGCGGGAGGAAGCGGACGGCATCGTTGCGGAGATCGCCGTGGACCGGCCGATTGACGGTACGGCATTCTGCACGCCGAATGAAGCATTATACGATGAGATCCCCAGGCCCCCGCCAGGCACCAATACATCCGGTGATCTTGTTTTCGATCTGGGCGACGGCTTTCAATTGAGGATGTACTACCAAGGATGGAAAGGTGCAACCTACAGATTTACCTTTTCCGTTAGCAGCCTTTGGACAGAAGAACGTGTTCTTTCGCACGACGAATCCGCAATTCTCCATATATCCTTTATGGACGGGGACGGAAAGGCGCGGGATTACACCGTGAAGGTCCACATAGGTAATCAAGGATCGTATAGCATGCCGGTCAGCGTCCACCGCTGCGATTAGTTTTTTCCCTAAGCAAAAAAGCATTATTTAAATGTGTTTTCATTGTAGCTTAAGCTATGCAACGGATGGTAATCCTGATCGGGCTTATGGCCCTGCTCTTTGCGGCAGGGTGCACCGAGATATTGGGAACCGGAGCCCCGGACTATGAGGACAGCTCTTATGTTCCTGGAGGGGGTGCTTATCCTGCACCAGACACGGCTTCCGGCATGCTGCCTCCGGGCATTGCAGGAGAATCGGCATACGAAACAGAATACCTGAATAGCGATATAGGGGCGTTTGCAGAAGAAGCACCGCTGCTCACCAAGGAGGCCGGCATCACCATAGAAGTGGAAAGAGGGGAACTGGAGGATAAACTGCGGGAAGCGCAGGACATCCTGGCAGCCAGGGGCGCGGAAACGGTTTCTATTTTCTACGACGAGTATAGTGGGATAAAGACGCACCAGATCACGTTCAAAATTTTACCCGCAGAATTCGATGCGACGCTGGAGGCGTTGAAGCAACTGGGCGAAGTGAAGGGCACCAACATAGAGATCGAGGATGTTACAAGGGAATACACCGACCTGAATATCCGTCTGGACAATAAACAACGCGAGCTGGAACGGTTATATGAATTGTACGACCGTAGCGAGACGGTGGAAGAATTATTGGACGTGGAGCGGGAGATCACTCGGGTGACAACGGATATAGAGCAGCTGGAAAGCCAGCAGGAAGATTTGCAAGGACGGATAGCAAGATCCACGATTACGCTGGAGTTGTACGAAACGGTTGCCGCCACCGAAGCGTTTGAAGCGGATGTTGCCGTCAAGGTGGACAATGTGGAGAACCGCCTGCAGGAGCTCAAAGACAGGGTGAGCGATCAAGGCGGGGAGATCACTTCCCTCCAATTTAGCGAGAATTCCATGGAACAGCGTTATGTGGCGCTCGTCCGGCTGGACGCACCGCACCTGGAAGGATTCCTGGAGGAAGTGCGCACACTGGGCGAGATCAAGGGAATGGACATCAATATCGATGAGGAGAACCGCCCGGAGAAATCCCTGGTATATGTGCGGTTGTTTGAGGAAAAATCGGCTGTGCAGACCGATTTATTCGTTCCGCTGGAAACCCTGCTCAGTACGTTCTTTGGCGCCCTTTCTACTGCGATCATCCTGCTGTCAGCCCTGCTCGGATTTTTGATACCTCTGGGAATCCTGGTATGGATTATATATGTGATATACCAGCGGGTAAAGAAGAAATCGCGCTAATACAAAATAAAATACGCAAAATATAAAATACCAAAAAGGCGGCTTCGGGTCGCATGTTCGCAGCAATAGCCGCCTCCGCAGGCGGCATTGTTTTTTATTTTTTTAATTGTTGGCGCATTGGCGATGCTGGTAAAGATTTGTTTAGTTTGCTTTACGCTAGGTTTTGAATGGAGCGCCGGATATCTTTGGAAGAAGCGAGAAACGCTGCTTTTTCTTCTGGGGTGAGAGGTACTTCAACAATTTTTTCTATCCCATGTTTGCCGATCGTTACCGGCACACCGATGCAGATATCGTTTAAACCGTATTCGCCGTTGAGATACGCAGAACAAGGCAGCGTTTCATGGGTATTTTTCACTATCGCCCGGATGACCGGGATGACGGAGGCGGCGGGTGCATAGTATGCGCTGTTGCCGTTCTCCAATTCAAGTATCCGATCTCCTGCGGCATGCATTTTCTGAATGAGGCTTTTGATTTTTTCATGGGAAAGCATTTCGGCAAGCGGTTTCTTCCCTACGGAGCAGCGCTGGAGTACGGGCAACGAACGGTCGCCATGGCCTCCGATCAGCAGGGCGGTAACCGTGTGAACGGGGACTTTTAGTTCCTGTGCCACAAAGAAACGGAATCGGGTGGTGTCCAGCACGCCGGCCATACCGATAACCCGTTCCCGCGGAAACCCGCTGGCCTTATACGCCGCATAGGTTATGGCATCCAGCGGATTGGTGATGACCAGCAACTTGCTTTCCGGTGCATACTCGGCTACGCGCATGCTGATTTTCTTCACGATATCCGCGTTTTTCAATAATACTTCATCGCGGCTCGTGCCCGGAGTACGCCGTGCCCCTGCAGTAATACATACGATATCGCTTCCTTCTATGTCCTTGTAATCGCCGGTGCCGGTAATGGAGATATCAAAGTTTTCTACCGGCGCAGACTGGGACAGGTCCAGTGCAACGCCTTGTGCAATGCCTGGAGGATCGTCAATAAGTACCAGGTTCCCTGCTCCCTGCTGCGCACAAAGGTGTGCAAGGGTGCTGCCCACTCTTCCGACTCCGATGATGGAAATTGTACGGGAGGCCATATGATTTAACCCTGTGTTCTTTTCTTTACAGCGGCAACGAACGCATCTGCATTTTCTGGGGTCAGCAAAAACTGGCTGCCGTCCTGCGTGGTGAGCAGGACGAACTCGCCTGTGGCGGCGACCTTTATCTGTCTTGCTTTTTCGTATTTGGAATACACCGTCATGCCGCCCAGCCTGGCGCTCGTCTTGCGCATTCCCCGTATCCCTCCGCCCATGCGCCGGCTGCTGTAGGCGAACAGGTTGGCCATGGACATCTTCAAAGACATATATTCACGCATGTCCATGGAAGGGACGCCCAAACCCGGGTGGGCCCTGGCCTTCATATCCTCCTCTTTCCAGAGCATGTCCTCAAATACTTTCGCTGCTTCATCGCCGCTTAGTTTCTTCACCTGCATGCCGGCAAATGGAAACAGGCGCCGGTGCGCGATGGGTCTCTGGATAAGGAGGCCCTGATCGGTTACCGTATAGATTGTGTCCGACATGGTAAATGCAGCGAACACCAAAAACGCACCCGAAACCGCGCTAAGGCCGCCGAGAAGCGTATGGACAATCGTTTCACCAATAGAAAACACATAGACGCCTACGATAAGAAATAGCAATCCCGCCAACAATGGGAACAGCACCTCGCCACTCGTCCATCCCATCTTAACTGCCTTGAATTTTTCTTCCATCACATCACCTTTTTGCCTCGAGGCCCAATTGCTTCCCGATCCAGACTTCGTAGAGCCTCAGCGCGCCCTGCTTCCTTTCCACGATCTGCGTCTGGAAGCCCTGGGCCTCGAAACGATCCCGGACCTGCGTGGCCTCTTCTAGGCTTTGCGTTCTTGCCACGCACCGCATGGGCGTTCCGCGGGAAAGGGGAATTCCCTCCATAATGCACTTACCCAAAAGACTTTTATACGTTTTAGTATTAAAAGTCCTAGCATGAAACGGATGGCATTGGCAGCGATTTTTCTGGTTTTCCTGTTTGGTTGCACCCAGCCAGCGGAACCTGAACCGATGGCTCCCCCGGCACCTGAACCGCCAGTGGTGCCTTCACCTGAACCATCTGCTCCGGAACTTCCGCCGGAACCAGGGCCTGAACCCGAACCGGTTACCACCGAAGACATCATCCAAAGCCAATGTGAGGAAGGTGGTGGACGCTGGAACGAATGCGGAAGCGCATGCAGAAGGGCGCGAGAAGGACTATCATGCACACAGGTTTGCGTTGCGTATTGCGAATGCGGCGGAATAGCGGGATTTAATTGTCCGCAAGGATATGAATGCACGGATTATCTGCCTGAAGGCGCAGCAGATGCAATGGGAATTTGCGAACCAATTGATGAAACAGAAGAATCAGAAGAGCTGGAAGAACCCGAAGAAGAGGAATGGGTTTTGGAAGATGGAGTTCGTATCGCTGGAAACTACGCCGATGCGGACATTGTTGACCTTGGAAACGGAAATTACAGGATGTATTATTCTCTTGAACCTGAAGTCGAGGGATTTAACGGGCAGGTCTATTCCTCTGTTTCTTCCGACGGAATTTCATGGACCCGGGAAACAGGAACAAGGAAAGAAAGCGTAACATTCCCTTCCGTAATAAAACTTCCCGATGGGAGATACCGGATGTACTTTCAAAATGCAGGCGTCATAAAAAGCGCGATATCTTCGGACGGATTAACATGGCAGGATGAATCCGGGACAAGGATGGACACGGGGAATAATCTGGGATTGGATTTCGAGTATGTCCTGGCTCCTACGGTGATAGATACAGGCAGCGAATACATGATGGTTTACAGCGGTGCAATGGATGAACGCTATTCTGCAGAGCGGGTGCCCAACAGCGAAACCCATGTCCTGATGTGGGCGACTTCAGAAGATGGTTTGACTTTCGAGAAGAAAGGCATGGCTGTTGACAGCAGAAATCCTGAATTAAAAGGATGGGTGGACGGCCCTGAATTTGTTAAATGGGATGACGATGGGCTCAGGCTTTATTTCTGGTCTTACAGGGGGGTATACCATGTTACATACGAAGATGAAGCTTTTTCAGATGATGTTGTCTTTGATTTCACAACAGCCACTGATCCCAACGTTCCTTTCCCGCAAGATCCGCCCGGAGATCCTACCATAACAAAAATGGAAGACGGGTATCGCATGTATTTCGGCATCCACACCGAAGGAATTTATAGTGCGATTTTGGCTACTGAAGACTGATCAATCCGTTAACGCCGAAAGAATCTCATACGCCCGTGCGGTATCCGCCTGGGGGATCACCAACAACGTATCGGTATAGGAGGATACGAATTCGATAACATTGATTCCTTCGCTGGCCAGGGCATTGAGAATGTGGGAGATTACGCCCGGCGTTTCTTCCAGGGTTGGCGGGCTGTGCAGGGTAATCAGGTTAAGATTGGTTTCCGTAATCTGGATGGATTTGCTTTTCCTTACATTCTCCAGTTCCTTCTCCTCCACGATATAGGTGAAAAACCCTTTCCCCTCCACAAAGGAGAGGTAATCCACGCCCTCCAGTTCGCGCGTAGAAATGACGACGCTTACCTTGCTGCGAATGCTAATAGAAGTTCCTTTCAACAGCTTGAGTATCTTCCCTTCCAGATCCTCCTCCTTCCTTGCGATTTTTTCGGATAATCTCACCAGCGCCATTTTGACGGCGTTTTCATGCTTTTTGCTTCCCAATGCCTCCACGGAGATTTTTCTGGCCAGGGCAGAATAGTTCACAATCCGCTCGCGCAGGATCTCCTTCAGGAACGGTCTTCGTTTGATGTACAGCCAAACGAGCTCGCTGATGTTTTCGGGCATTTGTTCTATTTGTAACAGAATAGATTAAAAATGTAACAACTACTACGCAACGCTTAAATATAAAATCCGATGCAAGGTTTTCGTGGTTGTTTTACGAGAGAGAATTATAACGCCAGAAAGTAGAAGAGAGGGGCATTTTCGCCGTCCAACGCTAGCTTCGCCGCTGGCTTCCAACGTATTGGTGATAAAGATAAGCGGGAAGCTCTGTGAAACGGAAAATTTAGCGGTGTTGGCTCAACAAATCAAAATGCTTACTGAAAAAGGGCACAAGGTTATTTTGGTGCATGGCGGAGGGAAGCAGATTGACCAGGCGCTGGCGGAAAGAGGGATAGTAACCCAGAAGAAAGGCGGAAAGCGAATTACACCAGAAGAAGCCATACCGGCTATTGCGGATGCATTGGGAAGGATCAATGCGCAGATTTCGGATATGCTTGTCAGAAGTGGCATTCCTACCGTTGCGATACATGCAAACACGGAATTTTCACTGGTGAATGCAAGGAGCTTGCAAGGTTACGAACGCACGGGAAATGTGAAAAAAATTAACACAAAGATAATCGAAATTGTTTTGCAGCGGAGCGATGTACTGGTATTATCCTGTTTGGGGCAGGATGAAGAAGGACTGGTGAATATAAACGCGGATGAGGTAGCAACGGCAGTGAGCAAGGCGGTAAAGGCAAAAACGCTTATTCTGCTTTCCGATGTACCCGGCGTATTGCAGGATGTAAAGGATGAAACAACGCTTATCCCTGTTATAACAACTGCCACGGCAGCGGTTCTGATTGATAGCGGCACCGCCAAAAACGGGATGGCCGTGAAGGTAGCGGAATGCGCTGCCGCAGCACGCCAAGGCGTAGAAGTGCTATTGGCCGACGGCAGCGATGTTATATCTCTTGCAGGTTTAATGGAAGGAAAGGGGGTACATACACGGTTTATCGTGGCAGCATAATTCCCTATTCGTTTATTTCCACAAAAACACAATCCTTATAAAGTATCCCCCATACTGTTATAGTTATGCGACTTATGCGGACGAGAGCAGGAAACATTAATAATTCAGGAATGCCTGATAGCAATATGAGAAGAACAACGAAGGCACTGGTGGCAACTGCTGCCCTTGCTGTTGGTATAGCTGCTGCTGTCATTGTCCCCAAAGCCTATAAATGGTCCAGGCATAAGGAGGATGTTGTGGTAGTCCGGAAACAGGAAAAGAAAGA
>DATDYG010000026.1:0-4057 GCA_035289085.1 Candidatus Bilamarchaeaceae archaeon
ATCCCGGTATATAATGAAAAGGCCTACCTGTTGGAACAGTTGAGATGGCTCCAGCGGCAACGATACCAAAATTTTGACATTTTTATAGCCCTCTCGCCACTGCTCGAACCAGAGGAAATGAAAGAAGAGATTAAAAAAAACCGCCTGCCTTTGAACGTTCCGATTATATGGGCAAAGCGGAAGGAGGATTATGGATCGGCGGGGGGATTTTATATTATAGAACGTTACGCCGTAGAGAAAGGATACGCGGCGCTTATAGAAGCAGATGTGGATTGTTTGCCAACCAGCGATAGGCTGATAGAGACACTCTTTGGACGTATAAAGAATGGGTATGATGTCGCTATGCCAAGGACGTTAAAGGACGATCGTATTGCATACAACCTACGTTTTTATTCTATGATACGGACGACCTTATTGAAAAAAGTCGGCGTGACCTTTCTGCCCTTTTTTTACTGGGCAGAGGATGTGGAGCTGATGGACCGTGTGAAAAAGGGGGGGAGCCGGATAGCAAAGGTGGATGAGCAGGAAGTGAGGCACCCCTTTAAACTACCGGTGCTTTTCCTGATGCCTTCGAAGCTAGTGTATTATCGTACTCGGAATTATCTGATGGCCCTGACCAAATTCAACGGCCATGTCTATGGGATAAGGAAGTTCCTTATAGGCTATTACCAAATACACTATTTCCTGGTTTCTTATTTTGTATCGTTGCTCTTGAGAAATCCGAAAAGCGGCATACTTTGGGAAGGAATTAAAGATGCGATTCAAGGGAATTTCAAAAATGCTTTCAAAAAAAAATTTAACTATGAAGAAGAACATTCTGCGGGATTTTCACCAGAGATAATAATCGGAGTAGGGAAGGAGGCTGAAAAGCTGGGAAAAAAATACGGTGCAAAACTAATTGGGTTTGGGAACATAAGCATGCTTGCCTATCTCAAAAATCCGGTCCTTCTCGTAAAAGATGGCGTAAGACTTTTGCTGCTCACAAATAAATCGGTTTTTATTGTCGGCAACAGCTATATGGAATTCCTTTTCCCCATCGCATGCGTGATTTCAAAAGAAGTCGCACTCCGGAATGACGGAGCGTTGGTTCTCCGGAAGAATACAGGATTTTTCCGCTGGCTGGTTTTGTTAATAGTATTTGTGACAGGGGTACCATTCTTATTCCTGCTCTCTTTTTTCTTCACCATCCTGGCATTGGTTTCAAAACCAAAAATAAGAACAATGTCCTATGGCGTTTAGCCCTGGTTCCATGGGGCAATGATGCCCTCGACCATACGATTGGCCTTTCGGTAGGATTCTACCGTACCAATATCCAGCCAATAGGGCAATTTGACCGTGTATCCGGCCAGTTGCCCTTTGGAAACGAGCTGCGGAAACAGTTTTTCCTCGACCTTGGCTTTTTCCAGCGGCAACTGTTTAAGCGCGGACGGCTCCAGCACGTAATAGCCGGCATTGGCCAGGTTGGATTTCATCGTCCTGGGTGCGGGCTTTTCCACAAACCTGGTCACCGTGTTGCTTTTTACTTCCGCAATGCCAAAACGGCGGGCATCGGTGGAGGGCACCTCGAATAACGCTACGGTTGCCATCTTTCCGTTTCTCCTATGGAAATCCAGCATTTTATGCACGTCCAGTTGGACGACTAGGTCGCCGTAGGCGACCACGACGGCCTCTTCGATACCCTTTTTTTCTACAATGGTTTTCAGGTCGCCACCCGTTTCCCATGCAGGAGTATTCACCAGCTCGATAGGAATGCCGTAGTCGACATGGTCAAAGTAATGTTCCATGGCATTGGCCATGTGGGAGATGCCCAGATAGATGCGGTCGATATCCTTGCAGGTCTTGAGATTTTCAATGGCATATTCGATTACTGGCTTTCCGCCCACGGGAAGCAATGGTTTGGGTATCGCATAGGTCAATGGCCGCAGCCGCGTGCCCTTCCCTCCAGCCAGAATAATTCCTTTCATTTGAAACCCTTTTTTAGAAGCCTCTCCCGATGCCATGGTATTCGATACCCTTTAGTTTCTCACGGTCCAGGCAATTTCTTCCTTCGATGACCAGTTTTCGCTTCATAGATGCGAAGGCAGCGGCATCTAATTTTTTAAACTCCTCCCATTCAGTGAGGAGGAGGCAGGCTTCGGCATCTTTCAAGGCATGGGAGACCGAAGTCGCATAGGTTAATTTATCTCCGAATACCTTTCGGGTATTTTCCATGGCCTGCGGATCGTACGCGGTAATGTGCACACCGTCGCGGAGCAGACGAACTATAATTTTCAATGCCGGCGCCTCACGGATGTCGTTGGTGTCGGGTTTAAACGCCAGGCCCAGCAATGCAATTTTTTTGTTTCGCAATTCGCCAAGATGTTTTTTGGTCATTTCGACTAGACGCAACGGTTGAGAGATATTGGTAGCGGCTGCGGCCTGCAGTATCTTCGGCTCTATCCCTGCCGCTTTGGCCACGTGAATCAGGGAGTTTGCATCCTTGGGGAAACAACTACCCCCGTATCCAATACCGGCATTGAGGAAAGAACGTCCAATCCGCGGGTCGTATCCCATGCCCTGAGCCACTTCGTATACATCGATGCCAAGCACATCACAGAGGCCGGCCATCTCATTGATGAAGGATATTTTCGTTGCCAGAAATGCGTTGCTCGCATACTTGATCATTTCCGCCGTCCGGAGATTGCAACGCAGTTTCGGGCAGGAGAAGGAAGCATATAATGCATCGAGCATCTGCCGGCTTTTTTCATCTTCTGCTCCGATGACGATGCGATCGGGTTTGGCAAAATCCTCCAGGGCTTTCCCTTCGCGCAAAAATTCCGGATTCATGGCGATGCCGAAATCCTTTTTGTACTTTTTGCCGCTGGATTTTTCGATGAGAGGGATAAGGGATTCAGTGGTTCCGGGAGGCACTGTGCTTTTTACCACGATAAGAGGGTAGCGATCGGGCAGGTTTTTACCCACTGCTTCCGTGACACTGCGCACGTATTGGAGGTCCGTGGAACCGTCTTTTTTCGAAGGGGTGCCGACGCAAATAAAAACAACCTCGTTTCCATCGAGCTGCATGCCGCTGCGGGCGGTGAGTTTTTTTTCTTTTACCGCCCAGGCCAGCGTTGCCGCCAGGCCCGGCTCATAGACCGGTGCTTTCCCCTGCTGGATGAGCTTAACCCTGGCCGTATCCATATCGATACCGGTAACTGCATGACCCAGCCGGGCAAGGCCAGTGGCCGTGACCGCCCCCACGTACCCGAGCCCGATAACCGCGACGTTCATACGATCCACTCCGGCAGATTGATTTGGTACCACGCCACGGTTTTTATGAGGCCTTCATCAATGCCTATCTTGGGCTGGTAGACCAGGTATTTTTTGGCTTTGGATATATTGGCCCGGAATTTCCAGACCTCGCCTGTCCGGTTCTCGCTGACGTGGATACGGGAACGGGCATTGAAAAGCATGGAGAGTTTTTGGGCCACGTAGACCAGCGAAACGTCCTTCCCGTATCCTAGATTAAAGGTCTGGCCGGCGACCCGGGAAAACTGCCGGATGGCACTGACCACCCCGTCCACGCAATCGTCTATGTAGGTGAAATCCAGGGTTTTCTCCTTGCCGTATACCACGATGTCCTTGTTTCCGCGCAGCTGGGAGATCCAGAGTGGGATGACGCAATTGAAATTGTCGTACATACCATATACGTTGGAGAAACGGAATATGATGCTTTGCATCCCGTAGGAGGCCGCATAGGAATGAAGATAGGCCTCGTTGGTAAACTTGCTGGCGGCATAGGGGCTTTCGCAGTTTTGGATGAATACTTCCTCTTCCCGGATGGCCTTTCCTTTCATGATGTTTCCATAGGTTTCACGGGAGGAGGAGAAGATGATCTTTTTGATTTTTTGTTTCCGGGCGAATTCCAATACATGGAAAGTGGTGATAGCGTTTTCTAATGCCATGGAAGGCGTTTTCACTAGATCGTATACCCGCGCATTCGCAGCGAAATGAATGATTATATCGGCAGAGGGCGCGGCGGCCAGGGCATCCGAATCCAGCAGGTCGATCTGCAGCG
>DATDYG010000027.1:0-2436 GCA_035289085.1 Candidatus Bilamarchaeaceae archaeon
TTGTTGCTGTTCTGGCCGCTCACCGTCTGATAGGCCAGGCCTTCGTAATGCATGTCAAACCGCTGGAGGTCGAATTTTGTCTGGCCCTGCTCCACGAGCTGCATGGCACGGATGATATACGAAAACGGCACGTGATCAGCCAAGGCCGCAACCACCGCCTTCCGTAAGGCCGTATTCTCCTTCCAGTCCGTTGTTTTCTGTGCGACGGCCACCTGCATGACATTGTTCAGATGCTCGTTGTTCGTGCGGCTGCCGGTGAACAAACTGGCTACCTTGGCCTCCTCCTGCACCTTCCACATGATGAAATCCTCGATCTCCGGATGATCGGCATTCACGATGACCATCTTCGCCGCACGACGTGTCGTGCCTCCACTTTTAATTGCGCCTGCCGCACGATCAAAGATTTTCAGGAAGCTCATCAAACCCGAACTGGAACCGCCTCCGCTGAGCTTTTCGCTTTTGGCCCGGAGACTGGAGAAGTTGCTTCCCGTACCCGAACCGTATTTGAAAACACGGGCTTCGCGTAATACTAAATCGAAGATGCCGCCTTCGTTCACCAGATCATCATTTAAACTTTGGATAAAGCACGCATGGCCTTGGGGTCGTGTGTATGCATCTGTGGATGGCGCCAACTCACCAGTCACCGGATCAACATACCAGTGGCCTTGGGGCGTTCCTTCTATACCATAGGCATACGCCAGACCCGTGTTGAACCATTGGGGCGAATTCGGTGCAGCATATTGGTAGAGTAACATATAAGCGATCTCATCTTCAAATGCCTGGGCATCGGCTTCCGAAGCGAAATAGCCGTACTTCTCCCCCCAGAAACGCCAGCAGCCTGCCATCCGCCTAACCACCTGTTTGACGCTGCGTTCGCTTCCTAAAACCGGCTTGCCGTTCTCATCCAGTTTGGGCATTCCGTTTTCATCGGTCTGGGGAACGCCGGCTTTTCTAAAATATTTTTGGGATAAAATGTCCGTGGCCACCTGCGACCAGCCTTTCGGGACTTCAATGTCCTTGAGCTCAAAAACAACGCTCCCGTCCGGATTCCGGATCGTGGACGTCCGTAACGTATATTCTGCCACATCCAGCGGATTTTCCCCGGTTTTCGTAAACATCCTTGGAATTTTCAGTCCTTCCCCGTTAAGACGGAGCGAAAGCACCCGTGCCTTGGTTTTTTCTTTTTCGGTTTTTCCCATCCCACCACCTAATAATCGTATACGATGCTCTTGATCTCATGCACGTTATGCGCCCGGCCCACTTCATTCTTGTTTTCATCGAACAGGACCACGGTCGGTGCGCGGTTGACATGGAATTCCATGGCCTTTTCATAGCCCCCGTTGCTGGTGACATCGATGTTTTCCCCTTTCAATGCCCCTTTAACCTCCAGCTCGGATAATAATTTCTTTAGCGGCGGGCAGGACGGGCAGGTAGGGGTAGTGAAAAGCAAATACGATGTTACCATGTTGGTCACCTTGCGCATAAAAACAAACGCGCATCCCTACCTATGCGCTAAATCTATTTAAAGCTTGCTATGGAAAAATCCACCATTAGTAGTGGTATATAAAATAAAACTCTACCACTTATAGTAGATGGTGTGTTATGCTTTAGATACAAAAAGGGTGCTGACGTCATAAAAAAACCAACACAAAAACACCGAAAAGTCACCGTATTTTTCCTTTTTTCAGCTCGCGCACCTGCTTGGCAAATTCCGAAACATCCTCAAATTCATGGTAGACGCTTGCAAACCGCACGTACGCCACTTTGTCTATTTTTTTCAGCCGTTTCATCACCATTTCCCCGATCTGGCTGCTGGGTACTTCGGTTTTTTCCTTTTTTCTCAGCTCCAGTTCAATATCATCCACCAGGTTTTCAATCTGGGAACGATGGACGGAACGCTTTTCACATGCCGCCATGATGCCCTTGAACAGTTTTTCATAGGAAAATGGCTGGCTGGTTCCGTCTTTTTTTACAATTTTGATGTTCAGCAGTTCTACGCGTTCATAAGTGGTAAAGCGTTTTTTGCATTTCCTGCATTCGCGCCTCCGGCGGATCGCTTCTTTTCCTCCGGCTATCCTGGAATCCAGCACATTCGTCCTTCCATGGTTGCAGTAGGGGCAGTGCAAGGCTTACCACCATTTCCTGCTTACCCAGTAGGCGACGCCGATGCCGAATATCATGCAGATGCCGACACCGGCCACGAGCAAGCCCAGATAGGAAAAGATTGCGCCGAAAACCGTCATCGCGCCGAGCATGCCCAGGCTAAGTGCCACGGCTTCGCCTTCCATGTCGGAAAACGTAGAAGCCGTCATAAACAGCGATGCAAGGGTGGATAGTATAGTAGTAACAGTATGTACAATGGCAAAAGCCGCAACTGCAACCGCGCCGCCTTCCAGGGCAGTAGCCTGGAATTTTTTAGCTGCCCGGTATGCACCG
>DATDYG010000028.1:0-2926 GCA_035289085.1 Candidatus Bilamarchaeaceae archaeon
TCGGTAATGCGCTGGTTGGCCTTTTCCAGCAACTGGGCCAGTGCCTGCACGTCTGCATGCGAGGCGCCGCCGGCATCCAGCGCGGAGAGCAGCCCCTTGGCCAGCACCAGGTTGCGCCTGCCGGTGAGTGTTAACAGCCGCTGGAGCTTTTGTTGGTCAGAAAAAGGCAACCGCCCCTGCTTCGCTGCATCCAGCACTCTCTGTGCAAATCGGAAAAACGAACCGATCAATCGCATAGGCTAAACATGAAGAATAAGCTTTATTAAAGCCTAGCCCAGCCAGGGGAAGAAATACTCGCATCTTTTTAATACGTTATCGGAATTAGTTACCAGTGTATTTATGAGAAGATTGCATGCGCGAGCTGCAGGAACACCGGCCAAAGGCCGGTTCGGTCCGATGCAGGAGCCCGATCAGGCAAAAAGGAATAGAGAGGGGTATACTTGGACTACGGCCAGCCGCAGGTACCTTATCGGAATGGTGATCCAGCACCCGAACTGGACGGATGCGGAATATGCGAAAGAGCTGAACAGGGAGTTTGGCGGAGAGGCGGATGCGCAGACGGTGGGAACCAAGCTTTATTATGATATTTACATAAGGCTGCCGGAGTTGAAGAGGAATCATGAGGGGAGGTATGAATGGACACCGGAGAGGAGGACGTATCTGATTGCATTGCGGGAAGAGCATCTGGAGTGGACGAATCAACAAATTGCGGATGCGTTGAATGAGAAGTTTGGAGGGGAGGCGGATGCGCAGATGGTGGGAACCAAGCTTTATTATGATATTTACATAAGGCTGCCGGAGTTGAAAAGGAAATCAGATTTTCCGAAGAACCTCCCTCGCTGATGCGCGGGACCATGCGCAATCCAGCTGCTTCCGGCAACTGTCTCTCCAAATGCTGCGCATTTGAAGATCGCATGATATCAGGTTCATTTGAAAAATACTCACAAAATCGTCGGCAATTTTCAGCTTTGCTGAAAAGATAGAGAATGAAGCGTCGTCCTCTGAATTCATGGATCAGCAAAGCAGACAGTACTCTTGCCGACTTTGTGATAGCGAAGCGTTTTTTAATTTGGGGCATCTAATGCGTAACATGCACCCGGAAATCCTCCTGAAAGAGAAGTTCAGCGAGCAGCAGATCGAGGAGATGGCGGAAGAGAAGATCAAGGCATTTTATGGCCTGCTCACCCGGGAAGTCGCGCTCAAGCTCATCGCACAGGAGCAGGGACTACTGAAAGAGGAAGCGAAACGGTATGCCATCAAGGACATTCCGAAAGGCGGGAGAAGATTAAGGGTAATCGGAAAAATCACCCGCATCCATCCGCTGAAGGAATACGCCTCGGGCAAACGATCGCGCACGCTGGTATTGACGGATAACGGCGATAGTATACGCTTTGCCCTATGGAACGAGGATACGGACCTGCTGATGCGGCTGAAGACCGGCGATTTGGTGGAAGTGGAGGAGGCCTATGAAAAGAACGGCGAGCTGCACCTCTCCTACCGCGGCAAGCTGCAGATGGTGGAGGCGGCAGAATTTCTGCCTTTGGAGAAGGTGGCAAAGAGCGAAGGCCCGGTCACCGTGCGGAGCGTGGTGCAGGAGATAGAGGGGGAGAAAACATATATGCGGGATGGCGGCGAGCGCAGTTTTTTTTCATTTTTTATAGGCGATCCGAAAATCCGGTGTATGGTATGGGACGGGATGGATCGTGCACGTTCATTGGAGAAGGGGGATGAGATCATCCTGGAGAACGCCCGGCCCAGAAACGGGGAACTGCACGTGAACGCGGCGAGCCGCATCCTCATCAAGAAACAGAATGGTGGCATACTTAAGGAAATGGAATGCGAGGACGAAACGGTGCGTGTGCGGGTAGGGGAACGGCAGCTAACGCTGGACAGGGAGAAGGGATTGCGATTGCTGGGGGTGGAGGCCGCCCCGGATGTTGCGCTGGCCACCATTGTAAGACTTAAAAAACATGCCCTGCTAGATAGATATATAGTTATTCCCTCGATCTAAAGGATAGATAGATATGACATTACACCTTAAAGTGGCCGAGGCATTCCAGAACGATATCGGCAGGGGCATTGCCCGGATTGATTCCAAGGCCAAGAGCACGTTGAAGGTTTCCACCGGCGACATCGTCAAGATGACCGGAAAGAAAAGCGCGCTGGCCATCGTCTGGCAGGCGCACCCGGACGACGAAGGCCTGGATATTGTAAGAATGGACGGCATCCTCCGCCAGAACGCCGGCGTAGGCCTGGGCGACAAGGTAAACGTCGAGATAGCGGAAGTGAAGGAAGCCAAAAAAATAGTACTGGCCCCCAAGGAGGCCATCCGGTATTCCGCGGGCTTTGACCAGTACGTGAAGAAGCGGCTCATCGGAAAGCCCATCCTGAAGGGCAATCTTCTGCCCGTAGGCATATTCGGAACGTCGATCCCGCTGGTGGTGGCGCAGGTGTACCCGCAGGGATCGGTCATCATCACCGAAGAGACGGAGCTGCGGATCAAAACCGAGCCGGTCAAGGACCTGGGCGTCATTCCCAGCATCACCTATGACGATGTAGGCGGATTGAGAAGCACCATCCAGAAGATGCGGGAGATGATCGAGCTGCCCCTGAGGCATCCGGAAATTTTTGAACGTTTGGGCATCGATGCGCCGAAAGGCGTCTTATTGCACGGTGCACCCGGAACAGGGAAAACGCTTTTGGCGAAAGCCGTGGCGAACGAAAGCGATGCGAATTTCTATTACATCGGCGGGCCGGAGGTTATCAGCAAGTACGTGGGAGAGAGCGAGGAACGGCTGCGCAAGCTGTTCAAGGAAGCCGAGGAAAACGCACCTTCTATTATATTTGTGGATGAGATCGATGCGATTGCGCCGAAACGCGAGGAGGTTTTCGGGGAAGTGGAAAAACGCATCGTCAGCCAGATATT
>DATDYG010000029.1:0-10904 GCA_035289085.1 Candidatus Bilamarchaeaceae archaeon
ATAACTTTTTTAGGAAGCCTTCTTTTTAGCTCTGAAATTTTAATAATTTCTTTAGCTTCCTGCAATACTTTCTCTACCATTAGCACTGTGTTTAGCGTAGGCGAATGCATTAGTTGTACTTGTTCTGTTTGCATAGTTATACTTATACTAGAAAAGTATATAAATATATCTATTTTAGATAGATTAATAACCACACACAGCTATAAAAAGCTTGCCCTGAGGGCATCTCGTCAATCACCCGAGGTTCTTTATAAACCGAGGCCTGAGAAGGGCTTTGCACAATAATTACCCGTATTATTGTGCGGTTTTGCATTCTACCATCTCTGCGCAGTATTTTAATGGTTTTGGAAAGAGTTCGATTTTAGCTAAAAGGTCTTGTTGTCTAGGATAGGATTGTCTCTATGGGAATTTATTTTAGGTGCAACTTTCCGAGTTTTTGAGCAGAATTTGGACTTTGTAAGCAAGCGAGACTTTCTTAGATAGCAAAAATTTTAATATAGTTAACTGCAAAATGTATTTGGTGATAAAAATGTCAAAAGGAAAAGAAAGAACGAAAGTAAGTGAAGAAGTATGGAAACAGGTTATGGCTATATTACACAATCCTTCTTTGGTGGTTGAAAATGAACGTATCTAAAGAATGTCTCGTGGAAGTAAAGAATCCCAACACCTATAATACAGCTTTAATTGGATACCGATGTAAAAAAGATGGACGAATCACGCAAAAACCAAATCCAACACTCGAGGGATGGACAGCGAAAAAAGGATATGGTGCCGAGTTAGACCTATTCTGTCCTGCGCATGAATATCTACAAAGGAAAAACCTAGCTGGTTTTCCCTAAAAATAATCGCTAATACGCTGTTTCTTTTCGTTCCGTCTGAACAGCTATGCAGCCTCCCCAAAGTCCACCTTTATCCGTAATTCGTGTATCTCTTGGATTAGTATGCGGATATTGTGCGCCACTAACTTGAACTTTCGAATCACCTTTCAATATAACAACGACATATTTAGGCATTCCTCTAAAGAGGACTGTAAAAGCTATAAAAGCGCAAATGAAAAAATAGTTACTTTCCATGTAAAAAGATGGCGTTATAAAGGTTTCCGTACATAATAAACTTTAGAGATGAGGTGAAAATATGGGTGCAACAGCAGTTCAGGTTACGCGCAAATACGAAAGAACAACTGATCCAAGAAGGATGCTAACTCATAAACTACTTAACGAAGCTATTCGTACTGAATGGGAAGGTATAAAAGGATTCATACCCGCCAGAACCGCAACTTCTATGAGATACGATAAAGGTGCAACCAAGGCAGTAGCTTGGGATGAAGGCGGAAAAGAAACAAAAATAGATCTGCCTCTTAAAGATGGCTGGTATGTACCAGACGGAAATCCATTTGCTATTCCGAATGGACGAAAAAGTAATGCTGACGATCCGGGCGCTCTTTACCTCTTGCGTCATCAGGATAGAAAATTCAGCGGCCCTGTTGGCCGTGGCGACGTCGACTTCGACGGCAGGCGTGACGTCAGTGCCTATGGCGACTGGTCCGATGTCTCGGGGGTGGCGTTGGTTGGCCGCGAGTCTCGAGTTTCCAGTCTCGGAACGCCGGACGCGGGACACGAAACTGCTTTGGCCGCGCCGCTGGTCCGGGTGCCACAGGAAACGCTGGTTGAAATTGCTGATCCAAAAACCTTATTGGAAAGGGCTAACACATTAAGAGCAGTTGCAGAGTATTACACAAGAAAACTTGAAGATTCCCGTTCTCCAGACCACCGCATGTACATCCAGCCCATTCTGGACGAGGCGGCCTTTCTGACCGATTTGGCAGGAAAGCTACAGGCAATTCAGACGAAGGGATAGGCTAAGCGGGCATGTTATATCCAACCAATAAAGTTTTTCGGAGTTTGAATACTGCTCTGCACAGGTTGGTTTGATATAAGCGCACCGCGTTTTTTCTTAGGTGCGCTATAAATAATCTTTTTCATAATACAGCCTTATGCTTCTCCTTGAAAAACACCTGGCCAAATTCGGCATGCAGCTGGGCTTAGAGCGCATAGAAAAAATCCTGGCCGTGCTTGGCAATCCTGAAAAAAATTTGCGTGTAATTCTGGTTGCTGGGACGAACGGCAAAGGAAGCGTTACCGCCTATTTATCCGGCATTCTTCACGCTGCAGGCTATAAGGTAGGCAGCTATTATTCCCCGCATCTTTTGCGATACAATGAACGATTTAAGGTAAACGGGCGGGAAATTTCTGATGCGAAAATGAAAAAATATGAACAATGGATGCTTCGTTTATCCAAAAATCATTCCCTTACCCTTTTTGAAGCACTGACAGCAATCGCATATAACTACTTTTCAGATGAGCATTGCCAGTTTGCGGTTATGGAGGTTGGTTTGGGCGGGAGATTAGATGCAACCAATATGGCAGATGAGGAAATGGGCATCATTACAACAGTTGCATTAGACCACACCAAGGAGCTTGGGCACAGTTTGGAGCAAATCGCATATGAAAAAGCAGGAATTTTGAAAAATGGGCTGGGAATTATCGGAAAAACAGATGAAAAGTCAAAAGCAAAAATAAAATCCGAGGCTGAAAAAAGAAATGTCAAATTAAAAATTTTTGATAATGATTTTCAATGCAAACCTATAGAAACAAATGCAGAAAGAACGGCATTCAATTACTTGGGAAAAAATTCATACAAAAATCTTGAAACAAAATTGCTCGGCAGCCATCAGGCAATGAATGCTTCGCTTGCAGTTGCTGCAGCTGAAAATTTAGGAATTGGTGAAAAAGAAATAAGGCAGGGATTAAAACTTGCCAGTATTCGTGCAAGAATGGAAATCCTGTCCAAGAAGCCGTTAATTATCGTTGATGGCGCGCACAATCCGCATGCCATGAGGCAGTTAGTTGAAAATCTGAAGCTGTTTAAATACGATAATTTAATTGTTTTGTTTGCCGCGCTTAAAGACAAAGATTGGAAAGGAATGATAGATTTAATCGCGCCAAAAGCAAAAATGATGATTATTACACAAGTACGGAATCCCAGGGCAGAAAATCCCAGGGCAATTGCAGCACATGCAGCAAGGTATACGAATGTCAAAGTAATAAAAAATGCAAAAACCGCCCTTTCCCTTGCACGCTCAAAAACAGAAAAAGATGATTTGCTATTAATTTGCGGCAGCTTATACCTTGCGGGAGAGATACTCAATATATTTTAACCTTTCCATACATCTTAATTATGCTTCTTTAGCCAGGAGCTATAATCTCGCTGTGCAATGTGCGCAACGCGATCGAAGCAGGAATTATTTTTATCAATGCTTTGAGGTTTGAAAATATGTATTACATCAAGCGCGTGGAGGACCGGGTTCGCCTTCCTCCCAACATGTTCGGAAGCAAGCCCGAAGAGGCACTGCTGCGCCTGATCCGGGAACGGTACGAACGGCGCATGTTCCGGGAACTCGGGCTGGTGCTGAGTGCCGAAGATATCCAGATCCAGGACGAAGGGGCGGTCATTCCCGGTGACGGGGGCGCCTACTACCGCGTAACGTTCGACCTCCTCTGCTTCCTTCCCCATGTCAACGAAGTGTATGTCGGAGAAGTCAAGGAGATCGTGGACTTCGGGGCATTCGTTTCCCTGGGCCCGCTGCAGGGGCTGCTGCACGTTTCCCAGATCTCCAAGGCCAAGTTCTTTTACGACAAGCGGAACAAGCAGCTGGGCAGCCAGGCGGAAAAACGCAGTATCAAAAAGGGCGATACCCTCCTGTTCAAGGTTTCCACCGTTAGCATGAAAGGCACCTCCACGGAAACAAAGATCGGACTCACCATGCGGCCCGATGGCCTGGGCAAGCTGGAATGGCTGGAAGGAAAAGACAAAAAGGAAGACAAGTCCAAAGCCAAGAAAAAGGCCCCGAAGAAAAAAGAGGCATGATCATGAAAGCATGCAAAAACTGCCGGTATATCGTGACCGTGGAAAAGACCTGCCCGAAATGCCATGGCGAGCTCAGCGAAAAGTTTTCCGGCATGGTGATCATGCTTGATCCCGAGCGTTCCGAAATTGCCAAGAACGCGAAGATCAATGCGGTGGGCACCTATGCCATCAAGGTAAAGTAGATCCCATTTATGCGAGGATACATCACCTTTGTTCTGGCGGTCGTTATACTTAGCCTGTTTCTGTATGTTTTTTCTTTACCGCAGGAATCCTCCCTGAACGAGGCATTGGCCATGGAGCGGCTCTACCAGACCGAGCAAAACGCCAAATTCCTCGTATTGGAGGCCGCCCGGCAAGGCGCGCAGGAAGGGCTGGAGGGGTATCTGCTCACCCACCCGACGAGTTTCAACGAGCAGGACGCCGAAACCGCGATGGAGCAGGGGGCGTATGCCCGCCTGCAGCAGCTTTCCGCATTGCATTTCTTCCATGTGGACGTGCGGCTCTACTGCGGGCCCGAACCGATAACGTATTCCCGGTGCGACGGCTGCGTTCCGCTGGCTGCCTGCCCGGATATCATTCATGCCGAAGTGGAAGAGCAGCCGGATAAAATCACCGGAAAAATATGGATGGGTTCGCCGGCCCTGCCTTTTCCGCGCTTGCTGCTGATCCATGCGGAACGGACGGATTTCCCCATGGCCACGCTCGGCTACATTCCTATTACCGAAGAACGGGTGATTGAACTTGCGGGCACAAATTAGTATCGAAGTATTAATCGAGTTTCTTATCCTGCTCAGCATAGTGGGTCTGATGCTGGGTACCCTCCAAATATTCGAAAAAGATATGCGTACCCATGTGGCTTATCAAACCTCCCTGGAGGAGGCAGAGCGATATGCCCGCACGCTGGACGTGCAGACTGCCAGCTTTCCGCGCGGCGGGTTTGATCCGGTGCAACGATACATGGTGGACGCCCACCGGGTGCTGGTTCCGCAAGGCGGCCAGTGGGTGGTCGTGGAAACTCTATACGGTGAGCCGAATGAAAAGGAAGCGGTTTAACGGTTTTATTGCATTGGAGAGCCTACTCATCCTGCTCATCCTTATCCTCATCCTTTTCTATACACTGCAAACGGTTGCAGCGGCCACCCGCCAAACCCAGGAACGCTGGGAGGCGCAGCAGCGCTTTAACAAATTGGTAAGCGTAGCCGATTACATTGTAAAGGCCGGCGCGGTGAGGGAATACCACAATACCCGCTATCCCAACTGGATTGATGAAGCCCGGCTGGCTGCACTGCCCCTCCCCGAATTCCAGGAGCAGATGAACCTGTCTTCCCTGGCCGTGGGGTTCTCCCCATCTGCCGGCAGCTGCATCTACCGCCTCGTGGTCGTGGGCGACAGCAAAGAGATCCGGAGGTTATTTATATGCGCGGCATAAAGAGCTTCGAAGCCATTTTTACCCTGCTGGTGGTCGTCTCCTTCTCCCTGCTCATCCTGAACCAGCCTCTGCCAGGCATCAACGATTCGCTTTATCGCCTTCAGCTTGCGCATGACGTGTGGAGAGTATGGCAGCTGCGTGGGGATCTGGACGGTTTTGATAAAAATGCGATGAACCGCGATGCGGATGCGATGACGGCGCTGACCGGCACGTGCATCTATCTGGAAGAGGAGGATGTTGCCTCCTGCCTGGGAGGCGAACGGATCATCGCACTTCCGCAGAAGGCCTGGGTAAACGGGGAGGTAAAAAACCTCACCGTGGTGCTGGCCAAACAATAAAAACTGTTTGCATCGCTATTTCTTAGGTGATTCTTCTGGTAGAACCATCTAAAAAAAGCGAATTAGTGAGCTATCCGATCCGCGATATCGTTCAGGAAGCGAAGGTGCTGGAAAAGCAGGGAAAGGGCATGATCTACCTTAACATAGGCGATCCAGGTCCTTTTGGCTTCAGGCCTCCGCAGCATGTTTTGGATGCAGTGCACGATGCATTAAAGCAGAATTATAGCGGTTATGCGCCCAGCGAAGGAGACCCCGATTTGCGCAATGCGGTTGCCCAATATGAAGGCGTTGGGCAAAAGGATGTTTTCATCGTGAATGGATTGAGCGAAGGGGTGGATTTCCTCTTTCAGGCTTTGGTAGACCCGGGCAGGCACATCCTCCTGCCATCACCAACCTATCCCTTATACCTGACCAAGCAGCGCATAAGCTTTGGAAGCGAGGTTTTTTACACGTGCGATGAAAAATGGGAGCCTGATTTAGATGATATGCGAAAAAAAATCAATAAATATACGAAAGCGATCCTGGTAATATCGCCCAACAACCCGACCGGTGCGGTTTATCCGAGAAAAACATTGCAGGAAATCGTAAATATCGCGGGCGAGCATAATCTGCCGATCATCAGCGATGATGCATACGAGATGCTCGTGTTTGAAGGCGAGAAGGTAAACCTGCGCGAACTGCATAAGGATGTGCCATTGGTAAGCGGCAACTCGCTTTCAAAAAACTACATCTATCCCGGTGCGCGTGTGGGTTATTTAGCATTTCACGGCGGGCGATGGGATAAAGTAGAAGATGCAATACAGCGATTATGCAACCAGCGGTTGAGCGTTAATTGGGAGATGCAGCGTGCGGCAATTGCTGCAATCCGCGGAAGCAAAGATCATGTGGAAAAATTCAACCATGAATTGAAAAAGCGGGCAGATCTCTTGAAGAAAAGAATAAATGAAATCGATGGATTAAGCATGGCTGCCCCGCGCGGCACATTCTATGCGTTTATCAAAGTCGAGGCAAAGCATTGGAAGAATGATTGGGCATTTGTCCGCGCATTGCTGAAAGAAGGCGTAGTTGTTGTGCCCGGTTCCGGCTTCTCGTCCTTACTGGATGGTGTTTATTTCCGCATTGTTTTTCTGCCATCCCTGGAAAAACTGGGTGATGCGCTTGACCGCATTGGAAAATTCATGGGGCGGTACCACTAACGTTTATTAACATTGTAGCACCGAAGTATGGCATGCGCATCTATCTTTTCCTGGCGCTGGTGTTTGTCCTTTTCACCGGCTGCATCCGGCAGGAGTTCCATCAAACCGTTGACAAAGACGGCAGCTCGACGCTTGCCGCCACCTATGATTTTGCGCAGTTCATCGAGCTTTCCAGTGAATATGGCGCACAGTACGGCATGCCGGGAGGCATCACCCAATCCGCATTTGCCGTCCAGATGCAGGAACGATGCACTGCCGCACGGCAAACCAATCCCTCCATGGAATGCGCAGTGAATGGGACGACGCTGCAAATGACCGTTCCGCTGGAAGCGGATAATCCTTACTATGACTTTGAAGTGGAAGAGAATCTACTTTTCCGCACCTACCGGTTTACATTGCATACGGTCCCCCTCGACCGGTTCGATGCCGGCGCCTCGGTGGATGAGCGGCTGGAACCCCCGGAACCGGTTGATCTCACCGATAAATCCAAAAATGCGCAGCAGGCACAATCGCTGCGGCTTATCAACGGCTTTGCGTTTACGTATGCCGTAGAGATGCCCGGCTCGGTCGTAACGGCCACGGCAGGCACGTACGAGGCCGAGATCGATGGAAACACCGCCACCTTTGATATGCTGGAGGTGTTGCAGGATTCCGCGCCGCTAACCGTCGAGTCCCAGGAGCTGAACTTCTTTTTCCTGGTGGCCGTTGTCGCCGTTCTGCTGATCGTAGCCGTGGCCTTGGCCTTCCTGAAGCATAAGAAATCGTCCAAGTAACCTACTTCGTCATAAAACGATGGGCAGGTCGGCGTGTTTATAAACATTATCGTAACCTATCTTTCCATTAATGGTGACTTAATGACAGGTATCGTAGGCTACGGGGCATACGTGCCCTATTACCGGATCAAAAGTGCGGAGATCGCCCGCGTATGGGGCGAGGAGGCCGCGCGCATCGAGCACGGTTTAGGCATCCAGGAAAAGGCCGTGGGCGGAGTGGATGAAGACACGGCCACACTATCCGTGGAATCCGCTCGAAATGCAGTATTACGTAGTGGCATCAACCCTCGTAAGATCGGTGCAGTGTATGTGGGCAGCGAGTCCCATCCCTATGCCGTGAAGCCAACGGCTACCATCGTTGCCGAAGCACTGGGCGCTACACCGGATGTTATGGCTGCGGATCTGGAATTCGCCTGCAAGGCAGGAACCGCCGGCATCCAGATGCTCATGGGCATGGTGAAGGCCGGCATCGTCGAATATGGCATCACCATCGGGGCGGACACCGCCCAAGGCCGGCCCGGTGATGCATTGGAATATTCCGCAGGTTCCGGCGCGGCAGCCTTTCTCATCGGAAAACGCGAAGAGGCGTTGGCTACCCTGGAATCCACCTATTCCTATACCACCGATACGCCGGATTTCTGGCGGCGGCAACACGCTGAATTCCCCAGCCACGGCGGAAGATTCACCGGCGAGCCATCCTACTTCAAGCACGTGGAAGGCGCAACGAAAGGCCTGCTGGAAAAAACCGGCATGAGCGTAAGCGACTTCGATCACGTGGTATTTCACCAGCCGAATGTGAAATTTCCGTTGCAGGTCGCTAAAAAACTGGGCATCCCTTCGGAAAAACTAAAGCTCGGCCTGTTGACACCGGTCATCGGAAACACCTATTCCGGCGCCAGCATGCTGGGTTTGGCCGCGGTTTTGGATGAGGCAAAGGCCGGACAGAAAATACTCGTTACTTCGTATGGTTCCGGTGCCGGCAGCGACGCGTTTTGCCTGACCGTAACGGAAAAAATCGATGAAGGCCGTTCCCGCGCACCGCTGGTAAAAGACTACATTGCCCGCAAGCAATACATCGATTACGCTAATTATATCAAATTCAGGAAGAAGCTGAAAGGGGTTTGATTTTTTGATGCGCTTCTGCACTTTACACGCAGTAAAATGAAAAGATAAACTTTATAAACTTGTTTATCTATTATAAACTTATGAAAAAAGTACTATTAAAAAATATCCTGGAAGAAGACTGGGCGTGGTTCAAATCAGAAGCAGCTATACATGATATGAAGATGGCCGAATTCTTCTCATACATCGTAAGAGAGCATACAAAAAAAGGCCATGCCAAAGAAAGATGGACCCGTATTCTTAGCTGGCGAAGTGGGAGAAGCAAGACCGAATTAAATAGGCTCGAAACTACCCTAAATAAACTCAGGCACAGTTTTAGATTGGAGCGATAGTTATGCTGTTTATTCTTGATACGAGCATACTTATAGATATTGACAAGGGAGATGAAGACGTCATAAACTTTCTTCGTGAAATAGCAACGGATCATCAAAGCGCCGAGCCTGCCATAACATGGGTAACTTTTTTTGAATTTTACTACGGGGCATTAGGGGAAGCCGGAAATGCTAAAAAAGCGCTTGAATTTCTTGGCAGTTTCTCATTTCTTCCTATGGACCAGGAAGCCACTGAAACATTTACCCGCTTAAAGAAAGAAAAAGCCGATGTAAAAGATTTTGATCTTTTAATTGCTTCTATTGCAATTACCAATCGTGCCATTCTTATCACAAAAGATGGCGATTTTAAGCGTGTAAAAGGCCTGAGCTATAAAATTATCAGCTGATTTCAAAAAAAAAATAAATTGGGCCCGCTGAGATTGTCAGCCCCCTGACAAATCATAGACGATTCGTCGTCCAGGGGTTTCGAACTCAGGACTTCCGGCTGGCTCAGTCGTATAGCTGCCTGTATTAGAGGCGGACATATAAGACCGGCGCTCTAACCAACTGAGCTACGGGCCCAGAAACTTTTGGAAAAAGTTTCATCAAAGCTATTTATTCAAAAGAAGAAATAAAAACAGGTTAGTTATTGCGCCGCAAAGCTCTGGGTATTCGGAACACGCAATCGTGCCACATCCTTCAGCAGGTTCAGCCAGTTTGCGTTGAACCCGTCGGTGTTGTCGTACCAGGCCGTTACGATGCTCAAACCCATGAACGAAAGCGTAAACTTCTCATCCACCACCGATGCAACGTCTGCATGGTCAATCAAAATGTCCTCCAGTACCACTTCGCCGTTTTCATGGCTACCCTTTCCAGCATACCCCATAACTCCAGTCAATTTTCCTGTAGCAGCTTCCCGTAATACGTCGCGTAGTTCTTCAGTAGACGGGGCCCTTTCGGTATCCAGCACCATCATAGCAATCGATCCGTTTGGCAATGGTATGCGGAGGGCGAACCCATCCATCTTTCCTTCCAGGTCGGGAAGCACCCGTTCCAATGCACGCGCCGCCCCTGTAGTGGTCGGGATGATATTGAACAAGCTCCGTCCCTTTCTCTCATCGTTGTTGGCTACGTCATAAATAAACTGTTCCGTCGTAACCGCATGCACGGTAAGCATAAACCCCCTCTTAATCCTGAAATATCCATCCACCACCGAAAGCGGGAGTGCTAAATCGTTCGTCGTGCATGAACCGCAGGGGATAAACTGATCCTCTTCTCCGGGCGCATTGGCCCCATGCACGAAAACCTTTTTTGTGTGCTTGGCCGGCATGGACATCGCTACACGCACTGCGCCGGCTTCCAGATGCGCCCGGGCAAATGCCTCGTTCTCCGCGGCAAACCGTGAGCAATCGGCTACGATAAGGCTCGGATCATCTCGTTTTAAACTTGCATAATCTCCCGCCAGTCGTCTGGGGTCTTTTTCTGCGCTTACGGTCACCACCCGTGCCACTTCCCCGCTCCATATCAAACACCCGGTTCCCGATACCAATCTTTCCCTCAGCGTTTCTCTTTCCGACCGGTCCTTGGCCCCGCGGATAATGTGCCTCCGCAATCTGGCCGTCTCAACAGTATCGCCATTTGCAAAGGCTGGATCGTTGATCAACTGTAGCTTCATGCCCCGCTGCAACATTCCGGCTACTGTCCGCCTTCCAATCTGTCCACATCCGTTGACTGCAAATACCGCCATTTTCATCCCCAATCAGTTGTTTTGGATAGCGTCTGATGGAGTTTGTTTTTTAAAACCTTGC
>DATDYG010000030.1:0-16062 GCA_035289085.1 Candidatus Bilamarchaeaceae archaeon
GAAAACTCGCAGACAAGAAACTACCGGTTTATTGCTTCATGGACTGTGATGCATGGGGATGGTATATTTACTGGACGATCAAGACCGGCAGCATGAATTTAGCTTATCTGGGAAGGGACTTTGCCGTGCCCGAATCCAGATTTATCGGCGTAACGATGAACGACATCAAGGATTACGATTTTCTGGAAAAGCTCACCATCCGGGCCAAGGACGTGGATATCAAGCGTGCGGAGGAAATGCTGGGATACCCATGGATCAACCGCCACAGGGAATGGGTGGAGAATCTGAAGCTGGTATTGAAAACCAAGAAGAAGCTGGAGCAGGATGCCCTGCAGGGGAAGCGACTGACATTTGTGGGCGAATACGTGAAGGAAAAAATCGAAAAGAAGAGATGGCTGCCATGAGAATTATATTTTTGATCGGGATGATGGTGTTGCTGGGGTGCGTGCAGGAGGCGGAACCCGTGGATATTCCGGATATAACCCCTCCGGTCAACCATACCGAACCGGTTGAACCGGCCCTGCCTGAACCCGCAACCAGCGAATCCGTAGTGGAGACGGAAGAAAACGAAACGCTGGAGGAAATTCCTGCTGGGAATGAAACACTTTCGGAGGATAATGCCACCGATGAATTTTGCACGCTGGAGCAGGAGGAGGCATGTGAACGGGCCTGCGAAGAGGATCCGGAAGGCCAAGCCTGTTTTTTTGAATGCTTCCTTCTGGTAGGATGCGAAGAATGATTTTGGAGATTACATGGATTCGCCCAGCCGGACGCGCACGTAGTTGTAGATTTCCTGCGGAACATTGATGCCGGTGGCCTTTTCGAATCCGCGGAATCCGGGGGAGGAGTTCACTTCGCATACCTTGTAGCTGTCGCCGTCAAAGAGCAGGTCCACGCCTGCAATATCCAGGTTCAGTAATCGGGCCGACTCCACCGCCAGCCATTCCATTTCCGGATTGAGTTCGATGCGTTCCACTTCGCCGCCCCGCGAATAGTTGGCCTTGAATTTTCCGCTGGCAGCGATCCGCAGCATCGCACCCAGGGGGCGTCCGCCCACGACGATTACACGGATGTCTTTTCCGGTACTGGAAGAAACGAATTCCTGGAAGATGACGTTTACTTTCGGATCCCTGGATTCCTGGATGAGATCGGCCAGGTCCTCCAGCTGGGATTTGTTTTCGCAAAGAAAAACGCCCTTGCCGTGCGTGCCGGAAACGGTTTTGATCAGGAGCGGATAGCTGAATTCGTTTTCCACCAGCTGGATATTCAGCGGGAATTTTGCCAGCATGGTTTTGGGAATCGGGATGTTGTGGCTGGAAAGGATCTGCAAACTGGCCAGCTTGTCTTTGGCATTCTCGATGCTCTGGCTGGAATTCAATACAAAAACACCCAACCGTTCCAGATGCCGGATGACGGCCAGGGCAAAATAGGTCGTTCCGGCCCCCATACGCGGAAGCAGGCAATCGGGAAGATCCGTATATTCAGCGTTATAGCGGATACTTTTCCGGCCTTCCTTCGTAACGATTAAATCAAATTCTTCCGGCACAACAAATTGAAAGACAATATCCTTTTGGGAGGCGACTTCCTTAAAGCGTTCGGCTTCGTAGCTGGAGCTTTCTTCGTTTTTTTTCAATAACCAGATTTTCATGAGGGACCTCCTTACGTCCGGGATTCTTCCGCCGGCTCGATGCCTCCCTCTTCCCCTTCGGCTGCTATCGCCTGTTGTAAGCGCCGGTAGGACGGGCAGTTGCTCTCGCCGCACTCCTGGCGCAAGGCCTCGTATTTTCCTAAAACGTTTGACCCGTAGTCCACGGGACTGCTGCGGTCGAAGCTGGGATGGTAGACGCGGCAGCGGCGGATGTAGTCCATGAAATCGTCGTTTCCGACACAAGCGGAAGGAACGGCACGCGGCGGTGGCGTGCAGGCCGGATCGTCACCTGAACAGCTGGTAAGCCCCCGCTGGGCAACGAACAGCCCGACCTGCCGCTCCAGCCAGTCCGTCCTTGCTCCGCCACCGTTGTAGCGGTGCAGGGCAAAGTACGTTGCCAGGATGTTCCGCTCGTTTTCTTTATCCGTACCGCGCACGCCCAGCAACGTGGCAAGATCGTGGTAGTCGCTATCGAAACGGCTAGTCCAGAGCTGGAGATATTCCTGCATGGCCAGCGTGCCGACGCAGACGGAATGAAGGGAATCGAACGGATTGTATTCGTAGGGCTTGGGGTTGCCTTCGTCATCGATGAGGTTTAATTCGGCTGCGCACTGGACGAGGCGGTCGGGATATTCCGGTTCTTCGTCCGCAGGCGCAACGCGCTGGTAGATGTCTCCCGGATACTCCTGGCTCTGCATGAGGCCGTACGTGCAGAATTTCTGGCCGGAGGGGGGCGGATCCACGTCGCAGCCCAGCGGATCGAAGATCCGCAGGTCGCCGTGGTTGTCGATGTTGTAGGGATTGCAGCTATGGCGGATGGGAACGGTATCTGTGGATACGCAGCGGTCGAAGCCGGATTCCTGCCAGCTCATCGCGCGCACGAGCATCGGGTCGAGATCGCGTTTGTCCGCGAAACGATCAATCGCCTGGATGATCTGGATCATTTCCGGCTCATCGCCGCCATCGCAGTATGCTTCTTGATACGAATGGGAAAAGTCCGGAATGCTGAAGGGGAATTCCTGCCCTCCTTCCGGATCGGGATCGAACACGCAGGCATCGCACGCGATGAACGGCGGTACGGGTTCCTGCAGTTCCGGCCGGACGATGACCGGCGCATAGGGGCCCTGCTCGGTGGCGGACAGGGAATAGAATGCGAAATTGTTATGGGTGATGCTGCATACCGTTCCCGGCTGCGTGGAGTAGAGCACCAGCACCTCTTTCAACGGCAGGTTTTCCACGCTGGCCTTATACGACTGGCAGAAGGAGAACCAGTTGAGGAAACGTTCGTTCTCTTCGTTGATCTGGCCTTGCACGTCGATTTCAGCCAGCTGGCAGTCCCGGCAGTTTAGCGGATTGTCGGAGTTGCGGCTGAATGCATAGGGCGCAAAGCCGATGGCGCCATAGCCTACCAGCGGCTGGATGGCCCGGTCAAAGAGGTAGCGCTGCGCCTCCTGCACATGAACGGTATCCCAGATGCAGGAAGGAGAACCGTCGGGATTGGTGGCCGCGGTGGCTCCGGTATCGAATAGCGCATAGGCAATGACCGAGGATTTGTTGTATTCATACAGTATTTTACGTGCAAACGGATAGACCTCGGACACGTACATGGATATGGCCGGCTGACGCGCATCGCTGGAAGCCGGATTGCAGGTGGCGTTGGAGTAATGCGTATTGATGCCGAACGCGATAAGATCTACGTTATCCTGCACGGCCGGCCGCGAAAGCAATGCATCCAGCGTTTCGGTATCGCCCATTCTGACGCCCAGTGCGATCAGGCAATCCGGGCAGGTGATTTTCATGGAGATGGCCTGCGCCTCCACATTGTTCAACAGCTGTGTGCGCTCGGCATCCGAAAGCCCGGCAACATCCACATCCATTTCCGTCGTAATGATGACCGGGCCTACGGCTTTCAAAGCATCGGCGACTTCTGTCGCGCTTTGCACATTGGCGGTTTTTCCGCCGCTGTACAGGATGTATAAAGGCATGGTTTCCTTATCTAAGAAACACGCGGCCCGCTGGGCGCGGGGCAGCGGATAGGTATCGCTATTCGGAGAGTATAACCATTTCACCGGCATATCCAGCCGGCTCTGGCAGTAGCTCTGCGCATCCGCAAAATCCCCGAAGCCGGTTCCCTGGCCGATGGCGAACGGACGGACCCTCACATCCACATCCTCCTGGATATCATTAAATTCCTCCGGCCCGCAGGGCGAACGGAATTCGCACGTTGCGCCTTCCAGGGAGGTGCGCTGCGCCAGCCCGAGCAGCTGGAAGGTGCTTTGGGAAGTCTGGTCGCATACGAAAAAAACGCATTCACCCTCTGCGCAAAGCGGCAATAAAGTTGCGTCGAACAACGCGCGGTCTTCTTCCTGCTGCGCGCGGTACGCGGCTTCATACTCGTCTACATACGGCTGCATGATCGCGGTGCAGCCGGCAATGAAAAACAGGAATGTAATGGCAAAGAGAAGGTATCGCATAGTTTACCTCGTGCAAATTTCATGCTAAGGGAATAAAAATGAATGCGTCACAACAGCCGCCATCTGCATTCACGGCTCGAGCAAATCCCTGCACCCGCCATGCCGGAACCCAAACGATATCCGGGCTTGTTGCACTTGGGACAGTAGGTAACGTATATCTCCTGGCCGGGATGGCCCAGGTGCCTTCCGAGAGATGTGGCACCGTGGAAAAAGGACTGCATTCCGCTGATGAGCGTCTCTTTCGGGCTTTTGAGGCCGCCGCGCTTGAACTGCTGGACACCCTGCGTGATCATGTCCTTGGGCGTCATCCACGAGGGAAGAATACCGCCGGCACCGTGATAGTAGAACCAAGGCAGTCCGGCCCATCCCCAGATGGGGTTCGTGGACATACCGAAGCCGCGCAGTTCACGCTCCCGTTCCAGGCTAAATGCCAGGCTGTCCACCTCCCGCTTGGTGGTGGAAACCAATGCGTATTTTTTCAGATAGGGATCGTTCTCGAAGAACGCGGCATGCGGGGCACGATACACCATGTACTCGGCCAAAACCGTGGATGGCACTAAACTATACCGGTAGTTGTAGTAGGATACGCCCGGGTTGGCCGCACCAGTTCTGGCTTCGGAATACATGCCCGTCGTTACCCAGTTCATATCCTGCGGGGCAACCTTGAGTCCGCCGCCCAGCCTCGGGCCGGACATGTCGCGGTGGACGGACGGGTTTTTGAAAATGACATCCCGGCCGCTGCGGGCAGCAAACGGATTCAGCATCGCGCGCATGGCTTCCATCAGCCGCGGGGGCGTATGCTCCCACCGCTTTAACGCGCTTTCGCGCGTATCCCATTTGCCGGCACTGCCCATGAACGCCTCCTGGGTGGAACGGAACATGGTGGTATAGTATTTGCTGAACCATCGGGCAACCTCCATGGGCCAGGTCAGGGCGACAGTAGTGAAGTATTCCGAACGGTTCATGGTGGCTCTAAACGTAGCTCTTCGCTCGTACTGCTCGTACGGACCGTAATGGAAGTAGGTGCCCCAGCGGTGGCGGGAGCCATAGGACGTGCTCATTCGTTGCGGGTTCCGGTCAATGGAATAGTCCCATATCTGGTGGTATTCCGGATGGGCATTGGCTGCATCCTGATAGAGTTGGGCCAGCATGGGATCGCCTGCGGCAAGTGTACTCCAGTCCGCGCGCTTGATATGCTCGGCTAATCTCCAGGACGTCTGCCGCAATGCTTCGGTGTAATGGCTGACCGCATAGGAAGAATAAGTAAGGTCTTTGGCGGTTTCCTGCCATACGCGCGATATGGAATTGCCTACCTCCAGTCCGGCATTCCTTCCCTTGGTTGTAAGGTGTTCCAGCCAGCTGGGCATTTCCCTATCCGAAATGAACCGCCATATCGTTGGCGGCAGTGGAGCGACTTCGCGCTTGGGTTTGACAGAGATGTGCTCCTTCTCTGCCCAGAAGCCCTGCCAGTCTTCGGTCATCTGCGCATAATGCCACAAGGCACCGTAGAAGGTGCGCATCCGCTTGTAATCGTCTCCGGCCCATTCCTTGGCAGCGGTAAAGAAGTCCTTCCATGCCCGCGGATCCTTGTTATCTAACCGCACATCTCTTCCAGTGGGTGGGTTCAGAACAGAGTGGTATTCGGACCCATCTTCGTTTTTAATGATCCGTTGGCCCGCCTGTAAGCACTTATGCTCCTTGTCCAACTGGATGCCGCGTGCCTGTGCCCCGCGGAAATCGATCTTCTGCGTATCCGGATCCCAGCGCCGCCACTGGCCGCTCTTTGGATCGTGGATGGCAAAGTAGCCGAATACGCGGTCCCGGTCGCTCACCAGCGTGCCGGGATGCCAGGGGACGAATCCCCCTTCGTGCTTCATCACCCAGGCCATGTCGGATTTTGCAATCGTATCGTAGTAAACAGGCCGTTTGAGGTACGCCCTGAAATCCGCATCGTGCACGCGGAGCAGGTTGGCGAGATCCTGGACCTTCATCGCGTTCGATGGATCGTGCTCCCTGAAACTTAGTCCCCTGTCCAAACGCGGTTCGGGGATGCCTCTTTCTTTCATCGCAGCGCGCAGGAAACCGGCCACGTCATTGGACAGCGACCGCATGTAGTTGTTCGTCGTTCCATACGCGTTGTGACTGTAGATCGAATTGCTCATGTCCTGGATGTCATGGAAGAACATGTCGCGGATGAGCAGTTTTTTGTATGCCTGCTGGCGTTCTTTATCGGTGCGAAACTGCATTTGATCGAGTTCTCTTTCGATGCCGGCCTTGTAATATCCGAGCTGGGATTTCTCAAACCGTTTTTCTGCAAATTCGTATAATGTAAAATCCTGGCCCGGCGCACCCACCCAGTGCCGCTTCATATCGCCCACATGCCATTTCTTGTCCGGTCCGAATTCATGGGGCGATTCCCACCAGTGCACGGCACCGGTTTCTTTTTCCACCCCGCCCAGCAACGGCTCGCCATATGAGCCTTTTCCTACTTTGTATTTGGCCTCTACCCATTTGTAGCTGTATAATGTATGGTCTATCAACGCTTTATAAAATGCCTGGAATTGCTTTTCACCCATCCGGTCGATGGCTGTTTCATCGGCTTCATGGCCGGTTGCCTCTTTGAATGATTTCCGTCCTTCGGGTGTAAGCGAATGGATTACATATCTGGCCATCCGGTGTTCTATAGCACTGAATTCACCCTTGCGCATGTATTCCGGGAATACGTCCGGCAGGCCCTTTCCAGATACTCCCTCTCGTCGTAACAGCGGAAATGGCGTCCTTCCTACCTCTTCCAGCATGGTTTTGGCTTCGTGCTGGCTCGGCAATAAGCCGCCTAAACGATTAACGAAAAACAGGTGCATGAACTCCATGGAATGCTGCAGGCTGTAATCCGTAAAGCCGTGCTCCAGGTTGTAGATAAAGTTGCGCAAGACATTCTGTTTCCAGATCATATCATGCGGGATTTCATCGCGCCCTACCAGCACGTGGTATTCGTTGGGGCTTGCGGCCCTCCAATAAACGGATGCCGGCTGGTTAATGCCGTGCCCCTCCTGCAGGGTGGCATATAGATCCAGCATCTTGATGTGGTCACCGGCCTTGTCTGCATGGATCTGCTCCATCCGTTCAATAATCCCGTATATGTTTTTGCCCAGGTTTATGCCATGCTGCTGCGCGAGGTTCATCAACTCGTCCAATTTTTGTTTTTCACTCATTTGGCCGTTGCCAAGAATCTCCCGCATCCTTTTTTCCAATTCGAGGAAAGCCGGATCGTGCATCGCCCCGCGCAAACCGGATATGCCGACGACATCCAGGTCCTTGTGCCCCATGGAAATTAGTTCCTCTTCGGTCATGCGCAGGTGCACATTGTATCGGGCCAGCAACTGCCCCAGCACATAGCGCTGCATGTCGCGGTTTATTTCTGCGCGGAAATCATGGTAGAAGGCAGCCAGCCGGTCATCCGTCGGCACCATGCCGCCCATCACCATGTCCTTGATGGCCTTTTCCCTTGGCTTTTCTTCGGCCATCTGCACCCAGCCCGCGGCTGCGGCTTTCCGCCGCATGGCACGGTATGCATCGGTGCTTTGCCGTGCGGTTTCGCGTCCTACGGCGCGGCCGAAACGTCCGAACTGCCAGAACGATCGCATGACCGAGTCCCAGCTGCCGGATACCAGCGGCCGGAGCAGCAGATACTGATTCAGCGACGCCCTGAGCGCGGTTTGCACGGCCTGCTGGGGCATTACTCTTTTTGCTTCGATCTTATCATGGCCGGTAAGGACTTCCAGCACACGCAGGCTCATGATCGACTGGAAGACACGCTTAAGGGTGAGGAAATAGAGGATGTCCCGCTCATTCTGCGCCCGGTCCACCCGCCTTTCCAGATCGCCCAGCAAGCGCCCCAGTTCCCGCTGTTTCTCCTGGTTGGTATGCAATTCATGGAATTCCATGTTTTCGAAATGTCTCAGGCGACTGATATCCATCCTGTATTCAGCAGCCAATATCCCCATGGAGCGGAGGGCGTTTTTGGTTACCTCCACTTCCCCGGCCCATTTGTCCGCCTTTCCAAATCGCATGGAATTGGCAATGCGGTCAATGAAAACCATGGTGCCTCGCAGTTTAGCGCCCCTTAATTTAAGCTCCTTGGCCATAACCGCATTATCCGTCTTTTGCAATTTACCAATGGCCTTTTTCAGTTCCGTATAACCGAACGGACCCAATATCTGGCCCGAAGGTATAATGGATTTGGGCGAGGGAAGACGCGGCGTGGCCACATCCAGCAACGTCAGCGGGCTGCGGCCGCTGAAGTACATCGTTGCCAATAACAACCCCAGCAGCACAAAGGCTGCGAACATGGCTGCTGCATTGGTTTCATCCCTTAGCACATCGGCCAGCTGCTGGCTGAACGCCGGCAAAGCGATGAGCTGCTGGTCGCATGCTTCCACGGAGAAACTGGACGCACGATTCCGTCCTTCCTCCCCGGCATAGGCCGCGAGATAACGCGTGCACGTTCCGATATAGCCCCCTTCCTGCACTGCCGTACCGTCTTCGCGAACAGTGGTTTCAACCGGATCACGCGGCACCTCGCACAACGCATAGTAACCCAAAACATTGCCATCGGCATCCGCAAATCCGCGCGTGGTACGGATATCCGTACATCCGGGCAGCGGTCGTTGACGACCATTGACATTGAAATAGTATACCGTCACTGGCACGTTCTGCAGGCTTTCAGGCGGAGGGTTTTCCGTATATTCCTCTTGCACCTGCGCTACGGCCTGCCGGAGGATTTCCTGCCGGGCCTGATCCGGGTTTTCCGCATATTCCTCCGCAAACCGGTCGAGGTACTGCTGCGTCCGTTCGTTGTAATCCGGCAACGTACGCAAATCGGTTTCTGCCCCTTCAAAAACAAAGATGTAGAACTGGACGGCGGGCTCCTCGGTATCCGTGACAGGAACTTTCACAATGCTTACCGCGGTTTTTCGTACCTGGCCTTCTTCGAGAGGAAGGGCAAAGGTCAAACTGAGCAGCAGCAGAGCCATGAATAGGCCTTTCCACATATGCCCTCCATTCATGATAAACTCGCGCAACCGGCATATTTAAATAGCGTAGTTTACGAATAGGATGGTAACGACAAAAACGACAAACTTTGTAGTTAAGGGATAATATGCCGGAAAAAGCCAACAATCCGTTCGTTGCGAAAGAGGAATGGATCGGAAGGAAGGAATGGGCAGCCCAGTGGGAGCACGCGCTGGATGCGGCGGTGCACGGAAGACGGATGGCCATCATCCTGGAGGGAATGTATGGCAGCGGCAAAACGATGGCGTTGAAGAACATGCAGCAAAGCGCCCGGCACCATGGGCTGTGGAGCGCGTATGTTTCCGTGCATGAAGGAGACGATGAAAGGAGCATGGTGCGGAAGATAGTATCCCAGCTCAGGGAAGAGCATCCTGAAGGTGCGCCAGCGGCCGGGATTGCCACGGTATCCAAACTGCTCACCGATGTGGATCATATCGCCAAAAATGCCCACCGGGGCGTAGCGCTTTTTCTGGATGACGGAAATGAAATGAGAGCATGCGGCAGGCTGCTTCAGAAAATCTCCGACATGCTTTTTCATGAAAAAATGCAAACCGGCTGGCTCATCGTAATAAGCGGCAACCGTTTTGAAAGAGAGTATGGGCTGGAAAGGAGGATGCTTCCGTTGCTGGAAAGGGAGGATGCGGTAGCATATATCGAGCGGACGCTGGCACCCACCAAAATCAAGATCGGGAAGGAATGTTTGCACCTTGCAGTGGAGGATGCGGCAGGGAATCCCCGGATCCTGCTTGCGATTTTAAGGATTCTGTACGATCAGCTCACCCGTGAGGAAAAGTTGATCACCAAAGCGCACTATCTCAGAACCATGCGGAAAATCCTGAATATGCTGGCAACTTTGTTCGACGATTTATACTATAAAACTTCCCAGCAGGAACGGAAGATATTGCGCGTCATGGCCAAAGGAGAAGCAATACCCGTAAGCGAACTGGCGAAGAGGCTGCGGCTTCCCCTCAACACGGTTACCACGCTGGCACTCCGCCTGGTGAAAAAAGGAAGCTTGGTAAAAGTAGAACGGGGCAGTTACCAGCTGTTCAACCCGCTGTATGGGAGATACATCTTAAAGAGATGAAAAATTAATAAGAAAGAGACACTAGGACAAATATTTGCGAACATTTCTTCTGGTCCAAGTGGCTTCTCTCACCACCAACCTGGAGGGCGTATGTTCGGATATTTCTGTCCCTAGATATTATCTAATGCCTAATACCTAAAAATCGTTTTGTTTTCCTTGAAAATAATCTCGAAATTATCAAAAACATCTTTACGCCCAAGCAAAAGAGGAACTTCTTCAATAAGACTCCATGCGATAGTCACTTCTATTTCCTTTCCACCTATCCTTATTTTAGCTTTTCTTAAGATAACGGGGACTTGTCTGGCCCCTACTCCCTGAATATCTGTTATTTCATCTTCCGCTATTTTAAGATCTAAAAAGGTGCCTAATGATTTAGGAACCAAAGTAAGATCGGCTCCAGAATCCACATAAAATGGCATAAGTGCTTTCTTATCTGCATTAGAGATAACCAGATCTGCAACGGGTCTTCTTATCTTCCCAAACATTTTGGAATCTTGTTCTTTAAAATCAAAAATTACTTCTTGCATCGAAGCACCAGAATCAATGTATCCTCGGTCGGTATCTTGGCTATATAGGGCTCTTTACCGGTTTTTTTCCTAGCTTCCTCCCAAACAGCAGTAACCGTATCCCCGCTTGCAACTACTTTTTCATCTACTATGGCAACATACTTGCCCTCGTACTTGTGGAAATCTGCTTTAAGATAGAATTGAAATTCCTTGCTTGTCATAAGCTAATATAGGTAAGTTAATCTTTAAACCGTATTGGTTTAGGACGCTAATTCCCAAACAAGGTCTGACCAGAGTAATGAAAAACATTTCATATTGCTGCTTAAACCTTGTTCCAGTCTTCTTCGAAAATCCGTTTGAATTCTTCCACAATATCCCCGGTAAGAATGACGCTTGCTTCCCTGTTTCGCTCTAAGGCGGCGTTGCTGAAATTATGCGAGCCAACCAAAACTTTTTCACCATCCACGATGATGAATTTCGCATGGGTAAGGGCATAATCGAACGAGGCCCAGCGGACGTCGATGCCGTAATCGTTCAGCTCGTTGTAATAACGGGGATTGCCGTCCGTCGCTACGCGTTTTTCCAGGATGATTTGCACCTGTACGCCACGGTCATGCGCCCGTTTCAATGCATTCGCAATTTCATCGGAGGTAAACACATACATCTCAATATCCAGCGTTTCCTGCGCGGAATCAATAAATGCAATAATGTTTTCCCCTTCCCCAGGTGAAAATACCGCAGCTGCGGTGACCGGTGCGAAAACAGGAAAAAGCGAAACAACTAGCGCACCCAGCACAATGCCCAGCAGAAAAAAAAGGATGGTTGGGGATTTCATTCATGGAATATAGGGAAAATCGGTTTAAAAGTTTGCGCGTGAATAATTAATCATGATCCTTATTGTGGATTTGGGTTCGCAGTATACCCATCTGATCAAGAGGAACTGCCGGGATCTGGATTTTGAGGCAACCATCATAAACGATTCGCAGACCGCCTATCAGCCGGAAAACGTGGAAAAGATCATTTTGAGCGGCGGACCGAAATCCGTATACAACCGAAAACCGGCGCTTAGCGAGCGGATGGTAGAGCATGCGGCAGCGGAAAATATGCCATTGCTCGGCATATGCTTCGGGCATCAACTGCTGGCGCACCAGCTGGGAGGAAAGGTGGAAAGGGGAAAAAGCGCAGAGTATGGACTCACTAAGATTTACGTGGATAAGGAAGATATTTTATTGAGAGGACTGCCAAAAACGTTCAATGCCTGGGCCAGCCATTTTGACGAGGTCATCACGTTGCCCAGGGATTTCGCCCAGCTGGCGCACAGCGAGATAAATCAATTTGAGGCCATGAAACATAAAACTAAGGCATTGTTCGGCCTGCAGTTCCACCCCGAGGTCTGGCACACGGAAAACGGGGAAAGGATATTGGAAAACTTTCTAAAAATATAGAATTAAAAATATTTGTAGATAAAGGTAAATTATGATACAAGCTTTATTAGAGAATAGAGTAAGAGAAAAACCACCAGCTTCTGCATCACCACCTTTAAAAGAAAGAGTCAGGAGATTAATAACAGATGGTAAACTTCTAACAGCAGCAAAAAACGAAAGATCACTGGAAGCAACAGAAAGAAGGGATTTTTTGTATCCCGCTTAATAGAAAACCCTGGCCTTTCAGATAGAGAACTGATAGCAAGATTTAGGAAAAGATTTTCAGAAAGTCCGTTAAAAGATGAACATCTCAGTACATTTATTGGAGAAATGGAGAGGGGCGATTGGAGATTTCGAGTTTTGCGTGCAAGTTCTAGAATTGAAAGGAAAAATCAGAAAGAAGCACTTTAAAAAATTACCTTGTTATCTCAACCTGTCTGATGTCATTCAAATATTCCTTATGTTTTGCAAAATAGCTGCGCACCGGCTTGAGCATTTTTATCAATTCGCCACCAACTGCATTTTTCAGATCCATCGGATGAAGTTTGCCTGCTTCATAAATTTTTCTCAGCTCTTCACTATCTGCCATTTCCAGATCTCCGCCGAATTTGGCCGGCCGCTCGATCCTCATTTTTTTATCGCGCAAAACAAGATATTGGGCCATTTCAACCACGGGATTGCCAGCAGTAATTTTTTCCGGGCAGAAGGCCTTGGAGATTTTTTTCTGGATTTCCTCCTCGCTATCGTGAATGAAGATGGCGCTATCGGGCTTGCTCTTGCTCATCTTGGCTTCAGCGGCATCGGCAATCCGGTCTTCTTTGCTTGGCGCGTCCATCCTTCCAGGCCCTTGTAATCCCGGCAGAAGATGGCCATGCACCGAAACGAATTTTTTCCTGAATTTAGGCGCTAACTCATGCGCAAGCATGTGCACCTTTCTCTGGTCCATGCCGGCATGGGCAATTTGCACGTCCAGCAAGAATATGTCAGCGACCTGCATGGCGGGATAAAGTATCGCGCTGGAGTGGAGCGTGTCGCTTTCCTTCCGCCCCATGATGGTAACGCAGCGCAGCATCCGATTCATGGTGGTGGCATTCGCAATCCGGATAACATCCGCCCAGTAATCCCTATCGTAGGTTTTGCTGGCCAGCACATATTTTACTTTGGCTTCGGGCAATCCCAGCGCGATGAAACAATGCTTGAAATAGCCCTCGGCGATTTTCTGGATCTGTTTTATGTCCCCGCCCAGCTTGCCGTTGAGCCAGGAGTGGTAATCGGCCAGCCAGATGGTGGGCTGGATGCCGGCCTGGAGAAAATCCTTGATCTTCAATGCCGTGCAAAGGCCAGTGCCCAAGTGCACCATGCCGGATATCTCAAAGCCGATGTAATGTTTGGGGTGCGCGTGCGTTTCCAAAATCTCTCTGAGATCTTTTTCAGTAATGATTTCTTCTGTGGGTTTTTTCCTCACCAGTTCTATTTGGGTTTCGATGTCCATGGTAGGGAATCAATGCATATTAAATTATAAAGGATTCGTGAGAGGAATGGGCATGAAACCCAATAACCTTCAGGAGAAACTGGCCATCGAACGCACCAAGATGGCCGAAGAGCGGACCCATCTGGCATACATACGGACGGGGCTAAGCATGATATTGGGAGGGCTGTTTTTCGTGGGTTATTTTCATGGCAACATACTCTATAGCGCGATCGGATGGGCAGGAACGGTGATGGGGGCGCTCTTTTTGGGATACGGGTTTTATATCCATCATCGGTTCCACGGATTGCTGGGCATACTCCGGCTTAGGAAAATGAGCTAATCGGTTTTTTTCAGTCCGCGCCACCAGTCGCGCGAACGCATGGATTTGGCCTGGGTCAGAAGCTGTCGGGCAGAGGGAGTTTTAAGCCTTTTTTCTATGTTGATTAGCCAATCTTCCGCATCCGCATAGCCGATTTCCATGTATTCCTTGGCTTGTAAAGCGCATTCCAGCAGGTCCGCATCCTTCAGGATGGTTTTTTTCTTTTCGCTCAATTCCAGCAAGGGCCGGATTTCATCGGCCATATCCTTGGGCAATGCGGCCAGCTGATCCCTTTCCGTTTGTAGGGCAGCTTTTTCCTGATCAAGATAACGTGCCGCTACTTTATGGAGATCCAGGATGCGCGTCTCATGCATATCGTGGAATACCGCCGCACTGCATAATTCTTGCGGATCGGCACCTTCCATTTTGGCAAGGAAAAACGCGACGATGGCACAACGGAAACTGTGCTCGGCCACGCTCTCCGGATCCTTGATCTTGGCGGTCCACCAGCCGCTGCGCTTGATGCGTTTCAGCTCGCCGGCTTCAAATAGATAATTGACCATGGAAGAAATATCTTTCATGCTAAAGAAATCCATCGTTAATTTATAAAGATAAACGGTTAGATGAATACCAGTAATTCCGAACATCTTCATTCACTACTGCAATTAGCAGCCATTCTAATTACAAACCTGGAGGATGTCGTCTTCTGTTTCACCAATGCTCCATCAGCCAGGACTAGATTTTACCTCTGCCTTTAATTTACTTTCGGAATTACTAAATACATGGCCAAGGGCACCATAGAAAGGATACGGAAGATTCTGCTCATCCTCGTGGCATTGGCCGTTATCGGCTTCATAGGATATGCCATGATTTCATTTTTCTTTGGAGGGGCAGGATTTTCTTTGGGAAACCTGGAGAACCCGGCGGAACCGGTTACTACTCCAGAGGAGGCAGTGGCATACAATAATTTCAGGGAGTATAGATTCTCTGAAGTGTGCGTACGCGATGCACTTGGAGACGATCGCTTCCAGCGGTTAAAGAGCGGTGAACAGTCGCTGGAGCAGGCAGAGCAGGAAGGCCTGGCTGGTTGTTTGGTGCCGGACCTGCCCGTGTTTGAAGACATCCCGCAAACAGGGCAGCGCTACGGATTGGAGATTACCGATATCGCATGCACGCAGGGCCGGCTGGAGCTGAGGATAAAGAATCTCGAAGGAACGGGCCGCGCTGTTCCGGGGAATGAGTTAAGCATACGGCTGGACGCCTGGCAGGTGGAGTGCCACGGCCTTCCTATGGCACTGGCCCCGGATGAATCGGCCCGCTGCACGATAACGGATTTTGTTACCGAGGAATACCATGATCTCCAGATCAGGGCACCGGCGCTGGGAATAGGAGTAGGCATGGGCTTTGAATGCCCGTTCTGGCTGTATGAATAGCTCTTTTATTCTTCTTCGTAGCTTTCAAAGAATAAATCGCTGAATGCATAGGCAACGGGATCGGCAGAAAGCGTTTTCCCTACGTCTTCTCCGCGGAGCAGTGAGCCGCTCTGTGGATTGACCAGGTGTTTTTCGTTGTTCCATTCGAAATAGACATATGGATGCCTGCTCCGGAGCACCATGACCTTCACTTCCTTGGCTTCCAGGGAGCGGAGCAGGGTGGCCAGCAGCAAAGCCTGGTCCATGATCGGGGCGGCCTTGATCTGGTCGATTTCCTCAAAAGTCAGCCAGAAGGTAAGCGGCAGCTCCACATTGTTAATTTCCTTGATGTAGGCGATGCTGCGCTGCAACGCAGAAAAGAAATGTTTTTGGTAGTCGTAGGGCTGCAAGTCCCTGATCAAACGTGCGCGCAGCTTGCGGATGAATTCGTTGTAGGGAGAAATTCGGCGGCGCAGCTCGGATACGGAAAGGTCCTCTTTTTCCGATATCATCCGGTTATACCGCTGGATGATACGCTCGTAGAGTTTCAGCAATAGGGCATCCTCCCCCATGAAAATACACCATGCACTTAGGCATATAAAGCTACCGCTTATGAGGGTGTTTCAGGAAGAGGCTGAGCAGGAAGGCGAG
>DATDYG010000031.1:0-6793 GCA_035289085.1 Candidatus Bilamarchaeaceae archaeon
GCGCGCCGTGGTCGCTGGCTTCGATCGCGGCACGCAACCCTGCGCCACCCGCTCCCACCACCAGGATCTCCGTTTTCAGAATTTCCATAATCATCCTATTTGCGTGAGTTTTCTTTCACACAATATTATAAAGGTGATAGGTGTATGCATCCCATGGCAGACGTGATATTGGCGCGGGATCCGGCATTGTTTCTGCATATCCTCCTGGGCGTTGCCCTTATTCCGCTTTCCATAGTAATACTCCTTTATCTCATGAAAAAAGTCAGCTGGCTCAAGCCATTGGCAATAGCAACTGCAGCAGTATCCTGGCTCCAGATCCTTCCGGCTGGCATATTATACCTGAATTTTTATCCTGCAACGAAAACGCTTATCAAGGCAGGCTCCTGGGTATGGGCGCATGACATAATAATGGAAACAAAAGAGCACTGGGGGTTGCTGCTTCCGGTCATTACGACCGTTGCTGCAGCACTGGTGGTAACCAACCAGCCCGATAAAAGCAGGAAATGGTGGATTTTACTCATAATATTAACAATAGCGATAGGGATAATGGGCAGGATAGTAAAAATCGGAGCGGGGATGCAGGCATGAAATTCAACCACTATCTGGGCGCTGCAGTGGCTGCATGGTTGCTTGCTATCATGGTTGTTGTAGCAGAACTATTCGCGCCATTTAAGGATTTTCTAATAGCAACATTCAGCCACCACTGGATAGGCAAGGCAGTGATCGTGGCACTTGCTTTCGTAATAGGCGGGTTTCTGCTTGGGGGAAAGAATCCCATCTCAAAATACAGCAGCGAAGATGTCGCATGGTATAGCACGCTGGGCGGTCTTGCAGCTATCCTGGCTTTTTATGTTTTCGAATTCATCACGTAGGATTTCTCTGGTGTAATCATGGGAAACGAAAAAATAATCGGCATCGTGGTCGTGTTGGCGTTTGTAGTTATCATAGCATATTTTTTCCTGTCTTCAGAAACCGCAGCAGCCGGGCAGATACCTGATTATGTAACTGGTGAAACGCGCGAAATATACGAATGGGCGAAGACGCCGGAAGGTGCGGCGCTGCTCGAGCAGATACCATGCTATTGCGGATGCCGATACGAAGGGCATTTGCATTCCCGCCATTGCTTCTGGCGGGATGACGGCAGTTTCGACAAACATGGAATAACATGCTCGGTCTGCCTTGATATCGGCCGGAAAGCCCGGGAGATGCACGAGGAAGGAGCGGACATCTGCGAGATACGGAATGCGATCGATGAATTTTACGCGCCCAACGCCCATCTAGGCACAGAAACCCCGATGCCGGAAGGATGCACTGCATAGCAGATAAGGAGATAGAGAATGACCGTTCCACCATCAATCGAACTTATAATCGGCGCAGCCTTAGTCGATTCCATCAATCCGTGCGTGTTCGGGGTGCTCATCTTCCTCCTCGCATACATGACAAAAGTTTTCAAAGATAAGAAACGCATGCTGATTGCCGGCTTGATTTATATTGTGGCTGTTTATACCACGTACTTCCTGCTGGGTGTGGGCATATTCACGCTTGCGCTTACCGCCGGATTAGCGAAGAAATTTTACTGGTTTGCCGCATCTATCGCGATAGTTGCAGGCCTTCTTGAGATAAAGGATTATTTCTGGTACGGGAAAGGATTCTCATTGCAACTGCTGCCCGGATCTGCGGAGCGCATCAAAAAATATGCCACGATGATGGAGGAGTTGGAAAGCAAACATCCTGCACTCAGCCTTCTGGTGGCTGCCTTGCTCGGTATTTTCGTAGTATTCGTTGAGCTGCCGTGCACCGGGGCGCCTTATCTTGCAGTTCTGGGTATGTTGTCGGCCGGCGACTATGCAACCGGCATTCCGCTGTTGTTAGTATATAATCTTATATTCATCCTGCCATTGTTCATAATAATCGGCCTTGTTTACTTTGGTCAAACTTCCAAGCAGCTCGAAGCATGGAGAAAGGAGAACCGCGGCCTGATGCGGCTGGGCATCGGATTGTTCCTGCTGCTGTTGGGCGCGTACATGATATGGGCGGTGATCTAGCACATGGTAGTGATTGTAAAACGGCGCGGGCATAAGGAAAAATTCGATGAAAGAAAGGTATACGGCTCGGTATATGCAGCCTGCGCAAGCGCGCATTATGGCGAAAAGGAATGCGAGAAAGTATCGGAGGAAATGACAAAAAAAATCAAAAAAATGGTTGCCAGCAAAGAGCGGATCGATTCCACGCTGATCCGCAACCGGATAAAGGCGGAATTGAAAAAGAAGGACGGCGAACTGGCGTTCTACTACGAGCAACACCTGCCCAACCTTAAAAAGCTTTGACGGAATGGCTACCCCATGCTTCCGGATATTTTACTGCCGTTTTTCACCGTGGCATTGGCCGAGATTGGCGACCGGACACAGCTGCTGGTGCTTGCCCTGGCAGCGAAAACAAAGCATCACGGAAGTTTATTGCTGGCCGCGATGACAGCGTTTTTACTATCCGTCGGGATTGCCATCCTCTTTGGGAGCGGGATTGCTGCGCTAATACCGGCGGAGTGGATCCGGTGGATTGCCGGAATTGTATTCATCGTATTCGGGCTGCTCACCCTGCGCAACCATGCGGAGGAGAAGGCAGATGCCATCCCTAAAACGTTCGTTTCCACTTTCCTTTTGCTACTGCTGTCCGAGATGGGGGACAAATCGCAGATTGCCACCTTGCTGTTTGCGGCGCGTTTTGATCCGTTATTTGTTTTCATAGGAGCGTTTGCGGCATTGGTGCTTTTATCGGTGGTATCGATTGCAGTGGGGAAAGCGCTGGCCACGCGCCTGGATCACAAGATCATTTCGTTCCTTTCCGGTGCATTGTTCATCCTGGCCGGAATCGGATTTTTGTTTTTCTGAAGGTTTATAAATATATTCGAATATTCTAATATTTATGAAAAAGGAACTATATAGGATGCATGCGGAGATGTGTAAAACGTTTTCCAATCCCATCCGGTTGGAGATTCTGCAGCTTCTGCGAAACGACGAATTGTCGGTTTCAGATCTGATAAGAAAAACGGGTTTAAGCCAAGTCAACATTTCGCAACACCTTTCTATAATGAAAAGCAAGGGTATCGTAAATTCTAATAGAAAAGGAAAAAAGATCTACTACAGACTTTCAAATCCAAAGATCACGAAGGCATTTGATATTATCCGTGAGATCTTAAATGAAAGATTAAAGGAAAACAAAAAATTAGCAGAAAGGTGGTAAAAATGAATAGGTTATTTGCTGTACTTATTTTATTTACAGCATTTGGATTGGTCTCGGCGAATGGAGATGCTTTGGAGGAAGGAAAGAGGCTTGTTGAATCAAACATAAGCTGTGACCAGCTTACAGAACATCAATTAGAAGAGGTTGGAGAGTATTATATGGAACAGATGCATCCGGGTACAAGCCATGAAGCAATGCATCGGATGATGGGCTTGGAAGAGGGTACGCCGGAAGAAGAAAGATTTCATATCAATCTTGCAAAAACTATCTATTGCGGAACGGGTACGTCGGGTGGCATGATGGGCAGCAGTATGATGGGTAACATGATGGGGTGGAATTCGCCATCTACACCGTATGGTTATGGGATGATGGGTTACTACAATACACCGAATTTATTGGGTTGGAATATTTTTGATATTTTACTGGTTATCCTGCTGGTGGGGTTAGTCATATTAGTGTATTTTCATATCTGGAGGAAGCTAAAGCAATCCAAAAATAAAAGGTGACGCTATGGAAGTAGACGATTTTGCGTACGTTGTAGAAACAAAAAAGGGTTTTGATGACGCCGTTGTTTCGGTTTTGAAATCCGTGGACCAAAAAGGCTGGGTACTGTTCCAAATTTATGATATAAAGGAACGCTTAGCCGCAAAAGGGTTTAATCAAAAGCCTTTGAAAATCATTGAGATTTGTTCAGGTAAATACGCCAATCGGTTCCTTAATAAAAATAGATTGATTTCACTGTGCATGCCTTGTAAGATCAATGTTTTAGAGGAAAATGGTAATGTGAAGATAGTGGGTATGAAGCCAAGCATGATTTCAGAATTTTTCCCTGAAGTTAAAAAAGAGGAGGTGGAGGATGTTGAAAGGGAAGTTAGGGAGATCATCGAAAATGCAAAATGAAAAAAATAAAGAGCGACAGGATCCGATAGTGGAAAAATTCATACGGTTCTGTGCCAGCGATTTTGGAAGAAAAGTAATGGATGCGGAAGCTGATTATCTTAGAAAAAAGCTTGCAGGCAGAAAAAAAATTCTGGAAATCGGCTGTGGGATAGGAGCATTTGAGCAGAGATTAAGCGATCTAAATATTACTGGATTGGATAGCTCTGAAGCAATGCTTGAAGAGGCAAGAAAAAGAAGCAATAAAACGTTTATCCGCGGAAGTGCATACCATTTACCTTTTCCAGATTCCTCTTTTGATGCTGTTTTCTTTGTTACTACGCTTGAATTTTTAGATGACTATAAGAAAGCAATAGAAGAAACTGCTCGCATCCTTGAAAAAGGCGGCAAGTTAATCGTTATGGTACTGAATCCCGAATCGGAATATTTCAGGTCCCATTACCAAAAACCAGGCGATTATTTTAGAAAGATAAAGCATATGGATTTCGAAGAGATATTGGAACGTATATCGAAATTCTTTGAAATGGAAGCCGAATACTTCTTGGGAATTAGAGGCAAGGAGATTTTTGATACGCGAGATAAAAAATTTGCTGCTCTTTATGTAATAAAGGGGATAAAAATCTAGTTTACCAGGCTCTCCCATAATTCTTGCGGCAGCTTCACAATGTTGGTTTTCCCGAACCCTTCCACTTCTATTACACCTTTCTTGAGCATCCGCTTTACCACCCGGTGCGATTTTACCTTGCTCATGCCATCCATGCGCGTGATTTCTGCCTGCAATACTTTGCCGTGATTGCCCAGCAGCCGCGAAACCACCTTCTTTTCATCGCTGTCCAGGAACCGGAGGATGACTTCCCCGCTTTTTTTGATCGTTTCTTCCTTGGTCTCTATTTTCTGGGACATGATATAATAAGCACCCATGCCCACGACTACTCCGAAGGTGGAAAGGATAGGCAGCAAATTGAACAATGGCATGACTGCCTGCACATGCTCGCAGGCCAATGCTTCCCGGGGCTGCTGGGATTCGTATACCGAAAGCCCCACCGTAACTATAAACAGAAAGGCAGCGATAAGACCCATCCCAACCATCAGACGTTTATCTTTTGCGCGTACCATAGGATCACCCTAAGGTGAAATTTTATTCACATCACTTTATAAGTCTTGGTTTCACCTTTCCGAAACCACCGTTTTGGTTTCTTTTTCTGCAACTGGCATGGTTTCACCAAACTGTAAATATGGTTTCAGTGCTGGGAACAGCAGTAGAAAATGTAAAGGAAAAGTTTTGAGGTGAAGATATGGGCTTTTATGCAAAAAAGAAGAAAGGAAAGCTAGCCAAGGAAATGGCAACGCCCCAGACAGATGTTCCGATGCTGATATTGAGCGGACTGGCGGTGGTACTGCTGGCAATTACGGCATTCAACCAGCTCACGCTGAATGAATTGAACCGGCAGTGGAACGCTATTTCGCTGGCAGCTCCGCTTCCTGACAGCGGGGGGTTATCAGCGGGTGAGGCAGCGGATGGGTCAACGGATGGGGATACACCACCTCCAGCGAGTGCGGCTTCCCTATCCGCTGAACAGGTATGGGACGAGATTGCGCCAAGCGGAATACCTGCGGTATATGGAGACGAGCTGGGCGTGAGCTATGATGATCCGGAAGGAGCGATTGCTATACTGTCCCAATACGATAATTATCCAGCATATGAACAGAAACCTATCCAGCTAAGCGAAGCATCCAATGGGCGTTATATTGCCATTGCGACTTCCATATCGTGCGAATACTGCTGTGGCGTGGGAGCGATTGCGGCATCGGATGGCCGACCGGCCTGTGGCTGCGCCCACTCTGCAGCGATGCGCGGACTGGCACGCTATTTGCTGGACCGGCATCCGGAAATGAATAATACACAGATATTGGAAGAACTGGGAAGATGGAAGGTGCTGTTCTTCCCCCAGAATTCCGTGCAAAAGGCCATGGCATTGAAGGCCAACGATATGCCGACGGATTACATCGCGCTTTCGTCGAATATCTACCGGGGGGTGGAACGGCAAACGCAGGTATCGGGCGGTGGACTGGCGCAACAGGTAGGGGGATGCTAAGAGGTGAAACCATGAAATGGATGTACATCATACTGGTGATTTTTGCGCTGCTGACGGTTATCACAGCAGTCCAAAGCTACCAGTTGGCGGAGCTGGAAAACCGGCTGCGTACGTGGGAAGGAAGAAGCATGGAGCTGGCAAGTGCACCGGAACCGGCTGCGCTGCCTGCACAGGTAGGAGGCTGCTAGATGCCTACCGGCGAGCGATGCATCGGCATGCTGGGCAGTGGCAGCGGGAGCCTTTCTTTCCTGGGCTCGTATAATATCTGCCACAGCATCTGCATGGGCACACTCGCCCTTTTTTCCATGGCCGGCATCACGCTGGGCAACCTGCCCTTCCTGTTTTTGCAGGATTTTGCCCCCTATTTCTGGGGCGCGGCGCTGCTCGCACTGGCCGGCACGCTGGTGTTGTACCATGCCACGCGGCACTCCGTGTTGAAGAAGTGGATATGGATCAATGCCGGTTTCCTGCTGGCCGGCCTGCCTTTTCGCGGGGTACAGGAGCAGTTGTTGTGGTACCAGTTGACAGGTGGAATTTTGGTAGTATACGGATTGTATGTA
>DATDYG010000032.1:0-5652 GCA_035289085.1 Candidatus Bilamarchaeaceae archaeon
ATGGATGGAACGTGGATGTGCAGATACTTCCGGCAGGAAAGGAGCTGCCGCCTACGGATCTGGAGAATCCGGAGAATGCTTCTCCTTTCCAGTTCATTACCGAGCGGTTTTCCCTGCCGAATGCGCGGGAGATTGATCCCACCATGATTTATTTCATTACGCTGCCGCTGCTGTATGGGATGATCGTAGGGGACGTGGGTTACGGTATCCTATCCTATTTTATTGCCGGCTGGATCATGCGGAAATTCAGGAACAGCCCGACCATGTACAACGTCGGAAACATCTGGCGGATTTCCGCGCTGCCCACGGTGATATTCGGTATCCTGTTTGACGAGTGGTTCGGCATGGGCCACCTCCATTTGCTGGAAACGCTCGCACAGTGGGGATTGCCCGTCGCGTTGCATGCACCGCTCTATCTGCCTTTTGTTCACCGGGTGCACGAGCTTACTGCGTTGATCGGGCTGACGGTCATAATAGGTTTGTTGCATTTGGGTCTGGGCTTTTTGCTGGGTGCAATCAACGAATGGCACCATAACAAAAAACATGCGATCGCAAAGCTGGCCTGGATATGGGTGGAGACCATGGGCACACTGGCAGCCGGTGGATTGCTGTTGGGGATGTTTTCGCCGGAGATAGGGACGGCGGGCGCGATAGGCGTCATTATGGGCGCGGTGGTACTGTTCCTCACGGAAGGGATTGTCGGCATCCTGGAACTGCCGGGCCTGGCAGGGAACGTGCTTTCCTATGCACGGATCGCTGCAATTGGTGTGGTTGGGGTGGCGTTGGCGGAAATCATCAATGAGGTGTTTTTGCCGTTGCCCAGCCAGGGACTGCTGGCGCTTTTATTCTTCCCTTTGTTTGTGGTGTTGCATACCGTTAATGCGTTCATCGCAATGTTTGAATCGCTGATCCAGGGGGGACGATTGAACATCATTGAGTTCCGTTCCAAGTTTTTAACCGGTGGGGGAAAGCCCTTTGAACCGTTTTCCTATTCGTATACAGAATAAAATAAGAGGTGAAAGGCTATGGCAGAAGAATTGATTGGAGGTTTGTCCGGGTCGGCCGGAGCGGCACTGGGTGCAGGTATCGCCATGGGTGCAAGTGCGCTGGCAGCCGGCTGGTCACAGGGCAGCGTCGGAAGCGCCGCGATGGGCGCGGTAGCCGAACGGCCGGAATTGGAAAAGAACGTGCTGGTCTATCTGGTATTGCCGGAGATCCTGGCGATTCTCGGATTCGTTATCGCGTTCTTCCTGATCGGAACGATCGGTGAATGATGCCATGGGTATCGAAACGGTACGTAACGCCGTGCTGGCCGATGCGCAAAAGGAAACCGAGCAGATGATACGCGCTGCCGAACAGGAGGCGGCGCAGTTGCTCCGGCAGGAGAGAGAGCAGCTTGCCAATGCGCGAAAGGCGCTGGAAGAGGAGTTAGGGCAAACGCTGGAAAGCAACCGGAAGGAACGGCTGGCCTGGGCACAACTGGAGGCGCAGCGGCAACTGGCCGAGGCCCGGGAAGACGCTATCAAGGCGGCATTGGAACGGGTATACGAGGAATTGGGAAGAATGCGGAAGAGTACGGCCTATACGAAGTTTCTTCAGGACGCGCTCCGGCAGGCCGCAAAGGAACTCGGCAACGATATCATAGCGCATGTGCGCAGGGAGGATAAGGGCCGCCTCAAGGCAGAAGAGAAAATGACGGTTAAGACCGACGGGGAGGAGGCGGGCCTGTGGACGGAAACGCCGGATGGGAGGATACGGTTTAATGCCACCCTTTCCCAACGGATGGAAAGGATGCAGGAATCGCTGCGCAAGGAGATCCACCAGCAGCTGTTCCCGCAATCCGAAGTGAAAGCCAAAAGAGCGAAGAAACATGGTAAAACTATTCGGGCATGATCTGGAATTCAAAAGCCGGGCACTGAAATACGGCTATGCGAATGCACGGGCGAAGGCGGTGAAAGGCGTATTGCTGTCCCCTTCCGTGCTGGACGAGCTGATAAAAGTGAAAACGTTAAATACGATGGTTGAACTGCTGCAGCGGACGCCCTACCGGCAGGAGCTGGTGGACCTGTCCCTGCATTACCAGGGTGCCCAGCTCATCGATATCGCAGCAGGAAGACGCTTTGTCCGTTTGGCGACCAAACTGATGAAGGCCACGCCTCCGAACGACCGGGTGGTTGTTGAAGCGTTGCTGCAGCGATGGGATTTGCTGATGCTCCGCACATTATTCCGGGCCAAACTGACGGGTAAGTCGAAAAAGGAGCTCGAAAGCTATGTCCTGGCGATTGCACCGGAGTATCGAAAGCTGTTGCGCACATTGATTGATACGGAGGATCCGTTCGGCACGTTCAGAAAAAGTTCGCTGGGCCAGCAGATCATGGGCCAGGCAATCAGCAATATGAGCAGGCAAATGCGTGAACGCTATCGTGCGGCCGCGGATCGGCGGGACATTGCAGCGCAGATGGATCTTGTGCTGGATGCGTATGCCTATGCGCACATCCATACGGCATTGGCAGGCGGATCCGGAGACGTGCAACGGATACGGCGGATACTGCAGAAGGAGATGGACGTGCAGAACATCATGGTTATTGAGCGGGGGAAAAAAAAGGGGGCGGACAGGAAAAAGATAGAAGCGCATATCTTACCTGGCGGACGGTTGCCGGAACGGATACTGCAACGCATCATGGCGGCCAAAAGCCGGGAAGAATTGTTGCGTTTCATTAAGCCGTACTGGGGAACGGTGGAAACGGAAGACGACACATTCGTTGGGTTGGAGATTGCGCTGGAGAAGGCGCTGGCCCGGGAGAAGGTGAAGGCGTTTCATCGCAGTGTATTGAGCCTGGGAACGGTAGCAGGGGCATTGCTGATATTGGAAGAGGAGACGCGCAACCTCCACAAGATCGCCAAGGCCAAGGAATTCGGCCTGGATGAATCCGAAGTGAAAAAGACGCTGGTGATGGTCGCATGAAAGCGAAACTGGCGGTACTCGGTGACGCGCACCTGGCGCAGGGATTCCAGCTGGCCGGCGTAGAGAATGTATTGCTTACCGATGAATCGGGTTTTGCCACGGAACTGGAAAGGATGCTCGGCCAGCCGGAATACGGCATTCTGGTGGTCCAGGAAAAATGGCTGAAAAACATTCCATGGCCCCTGAAAAAACGGCTGGAACATATTGCCTATCCGGTGATCATTCCGCTTCCGGCCCGGGGCGATAAGAGTGCGCAGGCGGACGAGATCCAGTACCTCATCAAACGCGCGCTGGGATTTGACGTGGGTAAAAAATAGGTGACGACATGAAAATCAAGGGAAAGATAAAACGGATTTCAGGGCCGGTGGTGGAAGCCGCACTGGAGGGTGCACGGCTGTACGACGTGGTCAGGGTCGGCGAGGAGAAACTGGTGGGGGAGATCATCAAGATCATCGGGAATACCGCGGTGGTGCAGGTGTATGAGGACACCTCCGGAATAAAGCCCGGCGAACCTATTGAAAGCACCGGAGAACCGCTGTCCGTGGAGCTGGGGCCGGGCATCCTGCAGAACATTTACGACGGGATCCAGCGGCCGCTGCGTTTTATCGAGGAGCGATCAAAGGGCGCGTTCATCCAGCGCGGCATCGAGGCGCCTCCGCTGGACCGGAAAAGGAAATGGGAATTTAAAGCTATGGTGAAAAAAGGCCAGCGGGTGAAGAAGGGCGATGTACTGGGAACGGTGCAGGAGACGTCGCTGATTGAACACCGCGTGCTTTCCCCCTACGAAGGAAAGGTGGAGGTCGCGCGCTCTGGGAAATACACGGTGGAAGAAAATATTGGCAGCATCGTGTACCAGGGAAAGAAGCACCCGGTAAATTTGTATCAGCGCTGGTTCGTGCGGAAAGCGCGCCCTGTCATTGAAAAATTCCCGCCCGTCATCCCGCTGATCACCGGGCAACGCGTCATTGATACCTTTTTCCCGATTTCCAAGGGAGGGACGGCGGCGATACCTGGACCCTTCGGGAGTGGAAAAACCGTGATGCAGCAAAGCTTAGCCAAGCATTCGGACGCGAAGATCATCGTGTACGTAGGATGCGGTGAAAGAGGAAACGAGATGACGGAAGTGCTGAAGGAGTTTCCGCACCTGAAAGATCCGCAGACGGGCAAACCGTTGATGGAACGGACGGTATTGATTGCGAATACGAGCAACATGCCGGTGGCCGCCCGCGAGGCGAGCATTTATACGGGCATTACGCTTGCCGAATATTACAGGGACATGGGCTATGATGTAGCAGTGATGGCGGATTCGACATCGCGCTGGGCCGAGGCTATGCGGGAAATTGGAGGCCGGCTGGAGGAGATGCCCGGGGAGGAAGGATATCCGGCATATCTGGCGAGAAGGCTGGCGGAGTTTTACGAACGGGCCGGACGCGTGCGGTGCATCGGGAGTGATGAACGGTATGGCAGCGTAAGTGTAATCGGGGCAGTATCGCCGCCGGGCGGGGATTTGAGCGAGCCGGTTTCCCAAAATACGCTGCGCGTAACGAAAGTATTCCTGGCATTGGACGCGCCGCTGGCGTATCGCCGTCACTTTCCGGCGATCAACTGGCTGAAAAGCTATTCGCTCTACCTGCAGGACCTGGAGGAATGGCATACGGAAAACGTTTCTTCCGAATTTCCCCGGATGCGGGCCGAGGCCATGGCACTGCTGCAGAAGGAGGCGGAATTGCAGGAGGTGGTGCAGCTGGTCGGCCCGGATGCACTGCCGGAAAAAGAGCAGGGGGTACTGCTGGTGACGCGGATGCTGCGGGAGGATTATCTGCAGCAAAACGCCTACAGCGACGTGGATGCGCGATCCAGCCTGGAAAAGCAGTACCACATGCTGAAAAGCATCATGAAATTCCATGCGCGGGTGCGGAACGCACTGGAGATAGGGATACCGCTGAAGCGGATCGCGGAATTATCCGCGGTGCAGCTGATCGGACGGATGAAGGAGATTCCGGAAGACAGGCCCGGGGAGTTTGAGAAACTGCACATGGAGATCGATCGTCAATTCGACAAACTGAAGGTGTGAACATGAAGGAATACAGAACCATTACCCAGATCGCAGGACCGCTGGTATTCGTAGAGAACGTGCGCAACGTCAGCTACAACGAGATGGTGCAGATCATGCTGCCCGACGGGGAGAAGAGAGAGGGCCAGGTGCTGGACGTCAGCGAGAATGTCGCCGTCGTGCAGGTGTTCGGCCCGACCAGCGGAATTAACACGACGCAAACAACGGTGCGGTTTTTGGGCGAAACGATGCGTTTGGGCTTGAGCGGAGAGATGCTGGGAAGAACATTTGACGGGCTGGGCAACCCGCGGGACAAGGGGCCCAGGGTCATTCCGGAAGAGAAGGTGGATATCAACGGCTTGCCGATCAACCCCTATTCACGGGAATCGCCGCAGGAATTCATCCAGACCGGCGTATCTACTATTGACGCGATGAATACGCTGGTGCGGGGGCAGAAGCTGCCGATCTTTTCCGGTGCCGGATTGCCGCACAATCAATTGGCCGTGCAGATCGCCCGGCAGGCCAAGGTTTTGGGCAAGGCGGAAAAATTCGCCGTGGTTTTTGCTGCTGTCGGAATCACGCATGAGGAGGCGAGCTTTTTCATCCGCGATTTTGAGAAGACGGGTGCACTGGA
>DATDYG010000033.1:0-6309 GCA_035289085.1 Candidatus Bilamarchaeaceae archaeon
AGATATTATAAATAAAAATCTGGCCGTTGCGTATTTTATGAAAGGGAAAAGGCTTGCTGAAAAGGAAAAAAAATACATGGAAGCTTTAGAGAATTTTAAGAAAGCTTCATTATATGACCCAACCAACGAAACCATTAATGACGCTATCAGAAAATTAGAAGGACGACCTAAAAGATAGCTAATCAAAATCTGGTGCCGGGATAGGTTCCGGTCCTCCGATGGGCTCAAGAATTCCAAGTCCCGATTTATCTAGTCGGGTTTCATCCCCATTCTCGTTTTTATAAACTATTGTTCCATTTGCCCCTTTTTTTATTAATTTTCCTCTGTCGAAAACTTCGCCATCGGCACCCACTATAACCAGATTTCCTTCTATATTCTCCCATAAACTCGTGCCAATTCCAAATTCATATGTTTTCCTAAAACCCTTGGCTTGCAATTCAGCAACCAAAGTGGCTCCTTGTTTGGGTTCTTCAGGCCTTTCTTCGGCTTTGGCATCCGGAGGAGGCGCCGGCCTTTCCGCGATGCTCCGCACTATCGTTTCCTGCCGCGGTTCCTGGTGCAGCCATCTCGGAACAGTCATTGCGGCTACAACGGCCGCTGCCAATGCCGCACCGGCAATCACCAGTTTCTTTGACCATTGCATATCTGTATTCTGCATTCCGGTCTTGAAAATTCTTTCGCTTCTCTCCCGCACAATTACCATGTTTATAACAATATGGACAACCCTTTATAATCGTTGTGGTTTGACGGTTTTGACAGATCATGGAAAGCTTTAATAAGCGCGGATTGAAAAGGCATGCATGCCCGGATCCCCCAAAAGATACGGCAACTTTATCCATGGAAAATGGGCGAAGCCGGAAACCGAAGAGCATTTTCCCAGCCGGAATCCCGCCCGTCCGGATGAAGTATTGGCGTATTTTCCAAATTCCAGCCACGCCGATGTCCAACGCGCTGTAGATGCAGCCGAAAGCGCGTATGAAAAATGGAGGGAGGTTCCTCCACCGAAAAGAGGCGCGATACTGCTGAAGGCAGCGCAATTACTGAAAGAAAGGAAAAACGAATTGGGCCGGCTGCTTACCCGGGAAATGGGCAAGGTCCTGCCCGAGGCATTGGGCGACGTACAGGAGGCCATCGACATGGCCGAATACATGGCCGGCGAAGGAAGAAGATTGTTCGGCCATACGACTACGAGCGAACTGCGAAATAAGTTTGCCATGACGATCCGCACTCCGGTCGGCGTAGTCGGCTGCATCACCCCCTGGAATTTCCCCTTTGCGATACCTGCATGGAAGATGATGCCGGCATTGATTTGCGGCAATTCCATTGTGTTCAAGCCGAGCAGTGATACGCCGCTTTGCGCTGCCGCATTGGTAGAAATACTGCACGAGGCCGGAATCCCGCCTGGAGTAGTGAACCTGGTGACCGGCAAAGGGGAAGTGGTAGGCGATGCGATTGTAACAAATAAAAAAATACGGGCAATTTCGTTTACCGGTTCAAAAGCAACGGGAGAACGCATCACGCAAAAAGCAGGAATAAAGAAGGTAGGCCTGGAATTAGGCGGGAAGAACCCGGTCATCGTTTTGCCGGATGCGGATCTGGCACTGGCGGTGGACGGGATCCTCTGGGGTGCGTTCGGCACTACGGGCCAACGGTGCACCGCAACGTCCCGCGTAATCGTGCACCAGAAAATAAGGAAAAAACTGGAGCAGTTGCTGCTTGCACGGACAAAAAAACTGAAGCTTGGAGATGGCTTAAAACCCAGCACGGACGTGGGTCCTCTCATCAATGCGGCTGCCGTGGACAAATCCGAACGCTACTGCAAGATAGGAAAGGAGGAAGGGGCAAGGTTGCTCTGCGGCGGGAAACGGGTGAAAGGAAAGGGCTATTTCTTCCAGCCAACTATCTTTAGCGCGGTAGAGGCGAGTATGCGGATTGCACAAGAGGAAATTTTTGGACCGGTGCTCTCTATCATCGAGGCGCGTAATTTGGAGGAAGCGATTGAAATCTGCAATGCCACGGAATACGGATTGAGCTCGTCCGTATACACGAACGACATCGCCAGCGCGTTTAAAGCTATTCAGAAGATCGAAGCCGGCATCACGTATATTAATTCCAGCACCATCGGCAGCGAGGCACATTTGCCCTTTGGCGGCGTGAAGGGAACCGGCAATGGAACAAGAGAAGGAGGAATCGCCGGAATAGATGAATTCAGCGAATGGAAAACTGTATATGTAGATTATTCCGGAAAACTGCAACGCGCTCAGATGGATGTTTAGGGTTTATTTTCCCTGATTTATTTTCCCCAAAGCTTCGGCAGCAGCGTAACGGACCCTTTCATTCCTGTCGGTCAGTGCGATGGCTAAAGGTTCTCTTGCCGCTTCATCCCCTATTTCACCCAATGCCTCTGCGGCTGCGGCACGGACATCTGAATTTCTGCTTTTCAACACTTTTATTAAATCTGGAATTGCTGGTTTTCCTATTTCTGCGAGCGCATAGGTAGCGGCGTTACGGATCGTCGGATATTGCTCTTTTAACGATTCTATTAATCCGGGAACCGCCCGCTCGTCTTTCAGGTTTCCCAGTATCCTTGCAACTTCGACGTGGAGATGTACGTATCTGCTTCTTAGCGCCTCCAGCAGTGCAGGAACAGCAGGTCTTCCTAAATTTTCCAATGCGTTAAGAGCGATGTTCCGTACATTATAATCCTCATCCTTTAGCGCTTCCCCTAATGCGGGTACTGCCGAACTGTCCGCTATTTCTCCCAATGCCCCTGCCGCATGGGCACGGACTCGGGGACTTGCAGTCTTTAGTGCAACTATTATCTTCCGAACAGATGCTTTGTCTTTTAGTACCCCCACAGCCCAGATAGCGCTGACACGGACATCTTCGTTCTGGTCATCCAGCAGGTTTCTCAACGCATCTGCTGCGGATTCATCTTCTATCCAACCCAAAGCCTTGGCCGCGCCGGAACGAACGGCTGGGTTTTTGTGCTTCGATGCTTCTATCAATACAGGAACAGCCGGCTTCCCTATGTTTGCCAATGCTTCCACTGCACCGACCTCCGCATCCTCTACGCCCAATAGCCCTACCAATGCCTTTATGGATTTTTCGTTAGCGGCATGTTCTCCCACCGCTTTTAGTACATAGAGAGCCCGGGAACGGACACCCCTATCCGGGGATTTTAGTGCCGCTATGACTTCGGATACCTCTTCCGCGTATCCCATCTTTCCCAGCGCTGCAGCAGCAGCCTGGCTGACATTGATATTCTCATCGTCCAGTGCCAGTTTCAATAATGCACGCCCTACCCGCTCGTCTTTTATCTGGTGTTGTATCACCTTTGGGGAAAAATACTGGCGGGCAGCCAGATCGCCTGTTTTCAGCGAATCCAGTAATTCGACTATTTGCGCCTCCCGTCGTTCTGCTTTTATGCTTTCGATATAATTGCATGAAACGCCTGTAGACAAAACAACCAGCCCCAACCCTGCTGCACGGAAAAACCTGCTGAAAGAACGCTGCGTACTCTTAGATCCATCTGCCTGTCCCTGTTTCGTAGTTGTTCTGCTTCTCAAAATCATTTTTTCACCTGTCGGATTGTGTGTTCAGAAAGGTTTTAATATTGCCATGCTCCCTGGGTTTTTTACGTCAGCATGATGGCAATCGATAGGATTAAAAACAAGCGAAGGGATAACAAAAGAGGTAAGGACCATGGGCGAATACGAAAACATCACCGTGCGCAAAGAGGCATTGGAGAACTTTGTGGTTGACCTAGAGAGATTACTGGCAGATTTTGAGCGGGTATTGGATACTTCTCTCCAGATGGAGGCAGAAAACCGTCTCCACGAGATGAAAAAAGGAGAAGTAAGACCATTGGGTGAAGAGGATTACAAAAAGTTCATGAAGAAAATGGGAATCGGAAATGGCTAATTTTACTATCCGGTACCACCCCAAGTTTTTCAAGGACTTAGAAAAATTAACCCAATCGCAATTGGAGTCCCTAGATAAAAAGATCGAACGCATAAAAACAGATCCGGATCAGTTCAAAGATTTAAAAGGAAAGAACAATTGTTACACTATTCGCATAGAGCACATGCGACTGGTTTATTATTTTGATGGTTCCAGCCTCTGGTTTCTCATTGTGGAAAGCAGGAAGAGCGTTTACAAGGAATATTTGAAGCGGCTTTATAACCTAAAAATGAAACTGCAATCGTAAACATGCAATAATAAACAAATTGTTCATTATAAACTTTTCAGATTACGCGGACCATGCCGGGCAGGAACCAATCGCCTGCCTTAATTCGGCCATGGTCTGAAAGCGCATATTCGGAAACGGCGCCGTGGCCTTCATGACCACCTGCTCTGCCGCTTCGGAGAGCTCGATAGCCGGAACGGCCTGCCGCGGTGGAACGAGAGGCATGGCATGGATCTGGGCAGGGGTGAATGTGGCATCCGTCTCGAAGACGTCGGACCCGCAGAGCATTTCATACATTACAATCCCCAGGCCGTAGATATCCGTATAGTAACCCAGGGACTCCTTCCGGATCCGCTCCGGCGGGACATAGCGGGGCGTTCCCATGAGTTTATGGGCCGAGGTCTGGGGACGGGGAACCGGATCGCGGGACGGATCGGTAAGCAGCTTGGCGATCCCGAAATCCAGGAGCTTGACGAACAGTTTATCAGGCCAGGTGATCAGGAGGATGTTCTCCGGCTTCACGTCCCGGTGAAGGATCTCGGCGGCATGCACCGCTTCCAGTGCATCGCAGAGCTGCATGGCGATGGTTCGCACGCGGGACCAGGGGAGACGCGGCCCTTCCAGCACCGTGGCCAGGTCTATACCATCCAGGAATTCCATGACCAGGCCATAGAGCGGCTCTGTATGCTCTTCGGGAACGAGGCGGTCGACGTAGCGGACGATATTCGGATGGTCCAGGCGACTGAGCACCTCGATTTCGTGCAGAAAGCGCAGGAGGAGGACTTCATCCGTAACATGATGGGTATGAAGTATCTTTACGGCAACCGGTTCTTTCGTATCCGTGCACGCGGCACGGTACAGCATGCTCATGTCGGTTTCCTGCAGGGGCTCTAGGAGACGGTACCGGCCCAGCACCCTGCCGTTAAGCCTCCCGGAAGGTGTATGATGCTGGACTGGGCGGACATACATGTTGTAGATTGTGATCAAAAGGATTTAAAATGGTTAATGGATGCCGATTTGGCACAATGTTTTTAATCATAGGCGTGTTTCTCTAGCCATGGCGCGCTACGTGGTTTTGGGCGGCACCGGCATGATGGGCCAGGTAGCCGTAAAGGATCTGTATGAAAGCACGCACGATGAGATCGTTTTAGTTGGCAGCACGCTGGAGAAAGCCAGAAGGTTTGCAAAAGGATACGGTCGCCGGGTGACGCCGGCAGGAGTAGATGTCCGGAACGTAGATGCAACGGCAAAACTGCTGAAAGGCGCGGATGTGGCCGTGAACTGCGTTCAATACTATTTCAATCTGCATATCATGCGCGCGGCATTGAAAGCCGGGACGCATTACGTGGACCTGGGCGGATTGTTCCACATGACGAAGAAGCAGCTGAAGCTGCATGCAAGATTCAAGCGTGCGCGCTTAACCGCCATTTTAGGGATGGGCAGCACGCCGGGCATCATGAACGTTTTGGCTGCGCATGGCACGAAGCAACTGGATAGGGTAGAAAGCATGCACCTGCACGCCGGCTGGAAGGATTTCTCCACCTTCGCAGGCAGGGAACCGGTACTGCCCTATTCCCTGGCCACGCTCATCGACGAGTTCACTATGAAACCGGCGATCTATAAGAATGGGAAAATGGCATTCGGCGAGCCGGCCAGCGGAAGGATAGAGATGGATTTTCCGCGTCCCATAGGAAAGCAGAGCGAGATTTATACCATCCACAGCGAACTGGCCACCTTCCCTTCGAGTTTCCGGCATAAGGGAATCAGAAACGCATCGTTTAGGGTAGGTTTTGAAGGCGACTTCATCGGCAAGGTGCGCTTCCTGGTGGATCTCGGACTGACCGGCACGGAGCCGGTGGAGTACAAAGGCCGGAAGATCGTGCCGCGGGAATTCGTTTCCCGCGTGGCAGGCATGCAGCCCGGCGCCAAGGCCAGGAAAGTGGAGGATTACGAATGTTTACGCGTGGAACTGCGCGGAAGTAAAGGGGGGCGGCAACGCACGCTTTACGTGGACTGCATGGCAAGATCGCATCCGAAATGGAAACTGTTTGCCGGGGACATCGATACCGGCACCCCGCCCAGCATCGCCGCCCAGATGATACAGGATGGACGGATCGCCG
>DATDYG010000034.1:0-4375 GCA_035289085.1 Candidatus Bilamarchaeaceae archaeon
GTTCACGAGGGGGTTCATAGCTCCCAAAGCTTAATTCCTATTGAGGTAGACGATGGCGAAATCCTCCGTATCCGTATCTGGCAAACCGCTCCAGGTTACACGTTCGAAAGCAAATGGGCCGATATTTCGGTTGTCGAGAAACTTCTGGTTTTGACGAGCAATCTCGAACCGGTTATCCATGTGTATCGGGGCGAAAATGTCTGGAAAGGCTGGGAAGTAGGGGTCCTTTGGGATAACGAAGGCGGGCTTCGGGCTATCTTCTTAAGTGCCCCAGAGGGTACAGTGGGCTATCTATAACTCTTTCCTGCCCGTTTAGCAATCTGTCCCATGTTCAGAATCTCTGTTTTTTCCGAAGCATAGGCAAAAATCTTTTCCAGTCCGTTTAACATCTCCTCTTTGTTGGACACTAAATTGTATGGATGGAACCATAAGTGAAATATTTTATCCTGTGCCACCGCGGCATCGATCCCCCGTTTTGCTTTCAGCACGCGCGCATCCACCGATATCATGCCACGTATGCCATCGCAGGATAGATACAGCATGCTGCCGGGTATGTTCCACAGGCCGTTTACCGTCACCGGCTCCACCACCGGTGGAATGCTGGCCAAGGCTAAATCAAAGGGATGCGCCAGCTTGCGCAGTGCCCTGGGCCAATTCCGGTAATACAGCGGATCCGGTCCCCGGTAGCAGCTGAACCCGTATTTTTCCAATACGTCCAAATGGCCGACAGAGTTTTGCGGAAACACCATCGATTTTAGCGTTACATTCATTTTTTTCGCGATCGCTACGCACTGTTTTATTTCTGCATCCGCTACTTCCTTATTCATTCCCTGCTCTCCGAACAACGGATGGGAAAAGCTGTGGCAGCCGATCTCCTGTTTAGGAAAAGCCTGCAAAATTTTTTCCACCATATCCTGGCCATAAAAACTTGGCGCTTTCTTGATATCGCTGTTGGGATCCTGCGCATACCAGTCTTCCTTAAGCCATGGATATTTCGGCCGGGGCATGGCTTTGTGCCTGCCATCGCAGGAATCCAGAAACAAATGGCCCACTATTGCCCAGGTAGCTGAAATTTTATATTTGGAAAGCAACTTAAGTAATGCATCAACTACTTCTCTTTCCTGTTCAATGTTCTTTTCCTGGCCTTTCCTTCCCCAGTGCAGTACCCCCCACAGCAGCTCCACATCCAGGCTTAGCGTGAATATGCCCGTCATCTTCTCCCTCTGGAGGTAATTCCCTTCTCATTTTCAACCAGATAGCTGCCGATTAGCAGGCAATCCAGCCTTCCCAGCTTGAACGCGCGTATCGCATCATAGGGTGAACAGACAATCGGTTCCTCATGCATGTTAAAGCTCGTATTCACCAGGCTTGGAATGCCACTGCGCTTATGGTACGCTTTCAAAATATCATAATACAACGGATTCGTTTTCCGGTCAATCAGCTGCGGCCGGGCCGTTCCGTCCACATGGACGACCGCCGGAGATTGTTTTTTCATTTTTGGTGTGCAATCAAACGTCATCGTCATGAATTTAGCCGCATATTCTCCTTTCTGGGTATCCTTGTAGCATCTCTCAGCATGTTCGCTTAATGTTACTGGAGCAAAAGGCATGAATTCGCTTCTTGCCAATGCTTTGTTCAGCCAATCGTTCACCTTTGGATCGGTTGTTTCGTATAAAATGCTCCGGTTGCCCAGTGCCCTGGGTCCGAATTCCATTCTCCCATTAAACAATCCGACAACATAACCATTCGCCAATTTTTCACTAATCGATTTTGCAATATTTGCTGGTTTCGTATATTCCAATCCATGCTTCTCCAATTCGCTTTCTATGAAGGCATCGGAATAACTCGGACCAAAATATACGTCCTGCAGCTGTTGCATCCTCGGCTCCTGCAATATAGCCGCACCCACCGATATCCCCAGATCTGCCATCCCCGGAAATACAAACACCTCTTTTACGCCAGGAATCTCCGCAATCCGCTGGTTTAATTTAACGTTCGCAAACACACCGCCTGCCAGTGCCACCCTTCTGTGCGGGTATTTTTTCAGATAATACCGGACATAAGACGTTATGACCTCCTCCAGCTGGTGCTGGAAGCTGGCGGCCATGGCTTCCCTGCCGAGCTTTCTCAGCAGCAGCTTGATCTCCGGGTAAGCGCCATATATATGCGGGGTATGGATCGAGCCGTTTTTGAAAAATGCGATGGAGTTGCATAGTGCCATGGCTTCCTTATGCGGCGGAGCATATGCCGCTAAGCCCGTAATTTTCCCTTCGTGCCGGTTCGGTTTGAAGCCGGCTGCCTTGGTAATGGCCGAATAGAAAAATCCCATGGAATTAGGCAAAAACACGCTATGCCTGTGCATCAGCCTGCCAGCCTTTGCTTCATAAACCGTTGCAGTTTCTCCATGTCCCTGCCCGTCGCATGTAATAATCAATGCATCATCAAAACCAGAAAAATAATATGCAGTAGCAGCATGATCTAGATGATGGTTTGTATACCGCACTTTGCTCTGTGGAACATTGTTTTTCTTCAGCCACTCCTTGAATTCCTTTTCCTGCTTATGCACGTAATGGGTGTATCTCGGTATGTTCCGCCCGTACCAGATGCCGACATCCAGCAGTTTTCTATGCAGCGGTGCCTTATAAGAGAACCAGGGGAACCTGTTCAATGCACCGGTGTAGTATTCCGCCTCTTTCTTCGCCGGCTGCTTGGCAATGGCAATCAAATCCAGATCCTGCACGTCAAGTTTGGCGAATTCCAGGATCCACCCAATCGCTTTATACGGGAATCCGGCATGCTGCTTCTTTCTGGAAAACCGCTCTTCCTGGGCGGCTGCAACGATTTTTCCGTTTACCAGTAAAGCCGCAGAGGCATCGTTGTCAAACTCACTAATCCCTAAAATGCGCATAAAAGTAATTCACCTGCCTAACTCCTTCCCTTCGCAGTATTAAAAATATTATCTATAGGTAATTCATCTATGTTCCTGGTCATCGAAGGGCTGGACGGCTCGGGGAAGGACACGCAGATCGAACTGCTCCGGAAAAAGCATTCTTTTACGTATTTCAAATACCCCACCCCTGGAAACAAGCGGTTGCGCGCATATCTGGAGAAAAAGGAAAACATTGCAGGCAGCGAACTCGTGGATCTGTTTCTGGACGATATCTATGCGGAACAGGAGCAACTGGCAGCCAAAAAAGGCCTGGTAATTGCCGACCGCTATGTTTACTCTACTATTGCGTATGAAGCGCACCTGGTTGATTTTGAGGAAATCCAACGGAGAATAGAACTCAAGGGATTCATAAAACCGGATAAAGTTATCTTATTGGACCTGCCCGCATCTGTTTCCTACGAGCGCAAGAAAAAGCAGAAGATGCTCGACCGGTACGAGGAGGACGTTGCGTATTTAGAGGGCGTACGCCAAAACTTTCTTCGGCTCTACCGCGATCGCTATCTCGCTAAAAAATGGGTAAAAATCGATGCTTCGAAAAGCATAAATGAAGTGAACAAGGAGATTTTAAAATTGTTATAACACAGATTTTATCTATTGCTCCGTTAGTCTAGCCCGGTCAACGATATAAGCGACCGATAGGACTCTGGACTTTCAATCCAGTAACCCGGGTTCGAAAGCCTTGTACTGCTGCACAAGATTTGACAGCAAGGCCGTCAATCCCGGACGGAGCAATAATTATTTTTACGACGTAAAAAAGATTTAAATATATCACTATTTAATGATAAATAGGCAAAAAAGTGATACTTTATTCTCGATGTTTTCCATAATCTTTTTTACGCAGAACGATTTTCTTACAGTACGATCTTTTGGCTGATTTTCCAGCCATATGGCTGGTTTACCAACATTTATAAATTATATTAATTATAAACGATTCATGCTAAACCCAGAATTCAAATTACTAAATGCTTTTTTGAATAACCCATCCAAAGAATTATATGCTAGGGAAATAGAGCGCTTAACCAAAACAAATCATGAACGAGCAGGTGTCTATCTCGCAGGATTAGTAACACAGAAAGCGCTATTGAGGGAGAAAAAAGGCAAACAGGTTTTCTATAGATTAAACAAACAAAATGAGCTTGTTCAAAAAGCTCTGTCGTTTGCAGAATTGGAACGAAAAATACAGTTTGTAAAAACCAGTCAGATAGGTTTTATTGTAAAAGATACGGTTTCAGAAGTGCTCAAAGAATACCGGCCGCATATTTATTTTATTCTTTTGTTTGGTTCTGCCGCTAGAGGCCAACAAAGAGAACAAAGCGACATAGACCTTCTTTTTGTGCTTCTTGAAAATGGAGGAACAAAAAAGAAAATAGAAGGAATAGTGAAAAAACGGGAAGTTATAACAGGAAAAACAATTTCTTTTCATTC
>DATDYG010000035.1:0-4618 GCA_035289085.1 Candidatus Bilamarchaeaceae archaeon
AACTGCCTTTAGCCTTATGTCCATGGTTGCTTTCACCATTTTATCACCCATTTTGTATGAGTGAAAACGGACATAAGGTCCTTCACGCTTTCAGGACATTTGCTCCTTCACTGTACATATACCTATGTATTTAAATTCAATTGCCGGACACTATATTTTTGCATGTTAAAAGAAGTCAAATCAGAGATAGCCAAAACAATTGCAGATGTTGCACAAATTAGCGAAGCGCAAGCTTTGGCAGCATTTGAAATCCCCAAAGAAGGATTTGGCGATATGGCAAGTAAAATTGCATTTATGCTTGCGTCCGGGCAAAAAAGAAACCCGGTTGAAATTGCCGGTGATATTGCAGAAAAATTAAAAACCAAAAAAATAAAATTTATCGAAAAGATAGAAACGAAAGGCCCTTATATAAATTTTTATTTTTCAAATGAATTTTACATTGAAGCCTTGAAGAAAATTCTGAAAGAAAAGGAAAAATTCGGGAAAGCAAAGAAAACAAAAAATAAAATCATGGTCGAATTCTTCCATGCCAACACACACAAGGGCGTGCACATCGGGCATATACGGAACATCGTGCTGGGCGAGGCGCTCTGCCGGGTCCTGGAAGCCGACGGAAACAACGTTATTCGCGCGAATTACCAGGGGGACATCGGCCCGCACGTGGCCAAATGCCTCTGGGGTTTTCTAAATTTATATGGTGGAAAGGCACCAGCAGAAAATCGCGGAACATGGCTTGGCAAGGTTTATGCGGAGGCATCTGAAAAGATAAAAGAAAACGGGGAATTGGAAAAACAAGTGCAGGAAATTAATCTGAAGCTTTATTCAGGAGATAAGGAAACAACAAAATTTTGGAAAATGACAAGGCAATGGTGCCTGGATGATTTCGAAAAATTCTACAGGGAATTCGGCGTAAAGTTTGGCGAGCTTTATTTTGAGAGCGAAACTGAAAAAACCGGAAAAAAGGTTGTGCAGGAGCTTTTGAAAAAAGGCATTGTAAAACGGGATCAAGGTGCAATCGTTATTGATCTAAAAGCTGAAAATCTTGGCGTATCTGTTCTGCTGACCCAAGAAGGATATCCGCTTTATTCTACTAAAGACCTGGGGCTTGCAAAAATCAAATTTGATAAATATAAATTAGACAAAAGCATCCATGTGGTGGGCAAGGAGCAGGAATTTTATTTCAAGCAGCTCTTTGCGACTTTTAAGCGCATTGGTTTCAAAAAAGCAGCCGAGGTTTCCCACCATCTGATCTACGAGCTGGTAATGCTGCCAGAGGGAAAGATGTCATCAAGAGAAGGTACTATGGTTTTATACGGGGATTTGAAGGAAAAATTAATTGAAATTGCAAAAAGTGAAGTGAAAAAAAGGCATGAAGACTGGCCGCAAAAGGAAATAGACAGCATCGCCCTCCAAATTGCGCTGGGAGCATTAAAGTTTTCCATGGTGCGGAGAGAAAGCAACAAGGTTATCGTTTTCGATTGGGACGAGGCATTGCAGCTGGAAGGGGATACCGGGCCGTACCTGCAGTACGCCCATGTGCGGACGAACGGCATACTGAAAAAAACCAAGGAAAAAGCCAAAATAGGAAAATCATATGCTTTCACGGCCGATGAAAAAAAACTGGTTAAAAAACTGGCGGAATTCCCGGAGCAGGTGGAAAAGGCCGCGCACGACCTGGCCCTCCATTACATGGCCCACTACCTCCTTGAACTGGCTACCGCTTTCAACAAATTCTATACCACCTCGCCCGTTCTCACTGCGGAAAAGCCCGCGCAGCTCAAAAGCCGGCTGGCCATGGTCCAGGCGTCCAGCATTTTACTGCAGAATGGGCTTCATCTGTTGGGTATGGCATGCCCAAAAAAGATGTAATCAGCCTTTAATCCACTCCAAAACGTCCTGCGGTTCCCTCTTATAGCCAAATTTTCCGAAATATTTCAGCACATTCTCCACATCGCGTGCCAAAAACCTTTCTGCATTCGGATGCCTTGTTACCACTCCCTGTCCCCAATCGATGAAATACGGCACATCCCCCAACAGCAGGTTATACTCGCTGATATCCGCATGGACGAGGCCTGCCTTATACATCCTCCGGATATCCTCCAAAACGCTTTTCAGATCCTTCTCACTTCTTGGATGCACTATATTCATGGTTTGATAAGGCAATCCTCCCTCTCCCAAGAACTCCATCACGACAATGTTCTTCTCCCAATACACCGGTTGCGGCGCATGGACGTTTGCCTGTTCGCAGATCCGCAGGTTCTTGAATTCCTTCTGGGCAAAGGCGTACACCCACTCCTTGCTTTGCGGCTTTATCCTGGAAAACCGCGGATCGCCTTCCAGGTATTCCTTTCTCCGGAAAAAGGCTGCCGTCTCGATTTTATACACCTTCACCGCGAGGTATTTTCCTTCTTCTATACTGGCCCGAAAAACATTGGCTTCTTTGCCGGTAGAAATAGGAAAATCCAAACTGGAAAAAATGCCCTTTTTCAGCATCCGCGCCAAAACCAGCAGGGTCGGCCTGTCAAAAACCTCGCTCTCTATCTTGCGCTGCTCCTTTAGCATGAAATCTTCGCGCGACGGACGCTTCCGTTTCGATGGTGCTTTGGCCATAATCTAAAATTGCAAGAAGGATTTAAAGCCTGGTTGCATGCCAAAAGCACATATTTAACTACTTTTTCTACTAAGTATAAAAAGTAGAAAGGCGGTGGTATGACGGAATATACATCGAAGAAGATTAGTCGCCATGGGGACAAGATACTCAAGTATGTTCAGGCCCACTACCAGCTCGAGAAGGGAGAGAAAGCCACAGAAGCAGAGGTGCTGGAAATGGCCTTGGAGCACATCGCAGAAGAGAGATACCACTACCAAGAAAAGAAGAAAAAATACCGGTTTTCAGATATTATAAGTTTATCCAAAAGCAAGAAGAAAAGTTCTGAGGAAGATATCGATAAGGTAGTGTATGGGGTCTAAATGGAAAACATTTTTTTAGATAGTGATTTTATTATAGCACTTGTTCGACCGGCAGATGAGAACCATATCCGAGCCAAAGAATTATATCAAGGACTCCCCATCCAAAATATTCTTTCAGATCACGTACTGGATGAAGTGGTTACATATCTCGGAGGCAAGAACGAGCCCGACATCGGTTATGAAATAGCTAAAAAAATTTTATCCGCAGAGCACACGGATGTCCTTTTCTCAAAAAGAGAAGAAATAGTAGAAGCTTTAGAAATTTTTAATAAATTCAAAACATTAAGTTTATGCGATGCTTTACCCGTTATTCTCATGAAGCGTAATGGAATCCGCAAAATCCTTTCCTTTGATTCCGATTTAATCCCTGGAATACAAAGGATCCATTAGATATATCCTTTCCGTTTGAGCCACCGGGCCTGGATCGGATTGTATCTCCATATAATATCGCCGCGCTTGTCGCCTTGGATCTCCCATGGCACTATAATGACCACATCGCCATCCCGCACCCATACCTTGTTTTTCAAACGGCCCGGAATCCGGCATAAACGCTCCTTCCCGTCCTTGCAGGCCACTTTCATGCGGGAGCCACCCATCATGCCGGTAACGAGGCCCATTATCTCATTGCCTTTCGGCACCCGGGTCCTCCGGATGATGCTCTCTTCCGATTCTTCTTGTGGTTGGGGCCTCATTCCATCAACTTACCGCTGCTTTTGCTCCGCATGCTTCGCAGACCAGCTGCCGCATTCCATGACCCAGCTGCTCAAGATGTGTATCGGGTTTTTTACATTCCTTGCACATGACGTATTTCTCAATAAAATCCCGGAGTTTGACATTGACAATATCACCGGTTATCTTCCGGTGAAGGACCAGCCGTTCCCCTTCCAGCACCACCGGCACCGCCAGTTCCTTGCTCAGGTATTTCACCAGAAATTCCTTGTCGCGCCGTACTTTTTCCACCACGTCCATGAAATTCCGGATCACTGTTTTATTTCCTTCCACAAAAAAATCGAATTTGGGCGCTTCCCACCGTTCACTCTTCTCCCGCGCCTTCTCCGGCAGGTTTTTGTAAATATTATCCAATAACTGTTCGTATTCATCCATATACATAATGGAAAAGAGAGGATTTTATAAAGGATGTTTAAGGGGTAATATCCAGGTACACGCATGGAAAGAATAGCTACCCTGCTTGGATTATTGCTCTTATACGGGTGCACCCAAGTGACTGAAGACACACCGGCACCTGTTACGGATACGCCGCAGTATACCTGGACACCTCCCGAACCCGCCGGACCCCCCATATACGAAAAAGCACTTATCATCGAATACAACCAATCCATGAAAGGCACGATCTACGCACCTAAAAATCTGGTAATGAACCTGATCCATGGCGACATCCAGCTTCTCTGGAGATGCATAAAAGGGAACGATTCCCTTTATCTCAGCTATTACCAGCGTTTTGGGATCGGGCATTCCCGGCAGCACAATGAAAACGGGCAGCCCATGCACCTTGCAAATGTAACCTATGCACCATCCCGTTATGGATTTCTATATCCAGCCATATCGGAATACCGGTGCAACCCGCTGGGTTTCGATGCTTCTCCGCCTGTTCCTCTGATCGAATAAAGATTAGGCAAAAACCTAACCA
>DATDYG010000036.1:0-4271 GCA_035289085.1 Candidatus Bilamarchaeaceae archaeon
AGAAGTTAAGCCCCTTCACGGCGTTGTGCGTACTGGACTACGTCCGGGAGAGCGCGCTGCTGCTGACACTTTATAATTCTTAGTGTAAACTCCCCTACTTAGGTGTTTAGCTGCTTCTCTGATTATCAACCGGAAGGACGTCGTCTTCTGGAATTCTAAAGCTCCGTCAGCCGGGACGGGGTTTACCTATACACGTGTCTTTAATTTACTTTCGAGATTACTTTAGGATATGGAATCAAAGGTACGGGCGGAAAAGGACATTCAAAAATTGGTAGATATCATCCAGAAATTTGAAAAGCTGGAATTGGACAGGAAATACCCGCGGATCCTAGATTGGGTGAGGAATTATCAGAAAGATGCGCAGCATTTTTATGAAAGGGGGGATTATTTCTCCGCCTTCGGGGCGGCGAATTATGCGTTTGGAATAATAGACGGGATATTGATCCTTGAGAGAAAGAAGTAATCTTTCTCTGCTGCAAAAGGAATGGATTCTTTTGCATGGAAGGGAAGAAGTAATAAGACATTCAATTATATCTTGTGCCGACTATAGAGATTTCGCTATAGGATAATCTTAAGGAATCAAACGGTTTTCCGATCTCCATCCATGCGCTATCCGCACATCTTCAAGTTCCCGGTGCACTTCGGATAAAGGTGTTTCCTTTAGGTCCAGGTCCCTTATGATGTCCTCTGGCGCTACGCCTGCTTTTATTCTCTCAAATAGTGCCATTGCCTTTGGGGGCGGGACGTGGAACCCCTGGATAGCTATAAACTCCCCTTTGGTGCTGGGTCCTTTGCCAACTGGACGGCGAGAATAATATAAACCTAATTGACTCCATGCAGCGGCTGCAAAATCAGCCCTGTTTTGGGATTGATGTACAACTACGTGCTGAATTTTTCCTGCTATTGGCAGCAGAACCACCCTTAGGATATTTCAGCTCCCGACGCTTTTTAAATCTTTAGATCCTATTAGAGAGAGGTTTTATACTGATTAGAGGTGATCGTTTTGGCCGTTATAATAGGTTTTGCATTGGTGATTGGGGTGCTGGCACTGCTGTATGCCGCATGGCTTTCGTATCAGGTGGTGAAGTCGCCGGCCGGCACGCCCAAGATGCAGGAGATCAGCAAAGCGATCCAGGAAGGGGCGAACGCCTTCCTGATGCGCCAGTACAAGACGCTATTGCCGATCGTAGTGGTATTGCTGGCGGTCATCGGATATTTCATCCATACCCATATGGCGATCGCATTTTTAGTCGGTGTGGTTTCGTCTGCGCTGGCCGGCTATATCGGCATGCAGGTGAGCGTACGCGGCAACGTCCGCGTGGCCGAAGCCGCAAAAAAAGGGCTGGCGCCTGCGCTGGCGCTTGCGTTTAAAGGCGGTGCAGTTACGGGCATGGCACTGGTAGGACTGGGACTTATCGGGATGGGTGGATTGTATTATATTTTTGGCGACCTGGTGCCCTTGATCGGATACGGATTCGGCGCCTCGCTGATTAGTTTATTCGCCCGGGTCGGCGGAGGCATCTATACGAAAGCAGCGGACGTGGGCGCGGATTTAGTCGGGAAAATAGAGGCCGGAATACCGGAAGACGACCCGCGAAATCCTGCCGTCATTGCGGATAATGTCGGGGATAACGTAGGCGATTGCGCCGGAATGGCGGCGGACGTATTTGAAAGCTTTGTCGTCACCGTCATCGCCGCAATGCTGCTGGGCACGGCTTCCGGACTGTTTTTCGTTGAATTGCCATTGTTTGTCGCCGGACTGGGTGTGCTGGCCAGCATACTGGGATCGATTTTTGTCCGGCTGGGTAAGGACAGACATATCATGAAGGCATTCTACAAGGGCATCGCGGTGACGGCATTGCTGATGCTGATCGGAGCGTATGCGTACCTGTCGAACGTGCCGGATGGGATAGGATGGTTCATTGCCGTAGCCGTAGGCGTGGCGATTACCGGACTGATATTCTGGATCACGGAATACTATACGGCCAAGGAATTTGCGCCTGTTAAAAATGTCGCAGAGGCAGCCAGGACGGGCGCAGGCACCAATCTTATTCAAGGTTTAGCCGTCGGCATGCAGTCCACCGCATTACCGGCCTTGCTGATCATAGCCGGCATCATCATCTCATTTCTCGCTGGCGGCTTGTACGGCGTGGCGTTGGCTGCGGCCGCTATGCTTTCTTTGAGCGGGATCATCATTGCCGTAGACAGCTATGGACCGATCACGGATAACGCAGGCGGCATAGCGGAGATGAGCAGGATGCCGGATAAGGTGCGCAAAGTAACGGATGAACTGGATGCGGTGGGAAATACAACAAAGGCTACGACCAAAGGATTTGCGATCACGGGTGCGGCACTGGGCGCATTGGCCTTGTTTGTCGCGTTTGCAGAGGAGACCCGTTTGGAAAGTGTTAATTTGCTGGAGCCGGCAGTGGTGGTGGGATTGTTTGTGGGCGCGTTGCTGCCGTTCTTGTTTTCCAGCATGCTGATGACCGCGGTAGGAAGAGCGGCATTTGAGATCGTGCAGGAAGTGCGGAGGCAGTTTAAAGAGATCAAAGGATTGATGCAAGGGAAGGCCCGAGCCGATTATGCACGGTGCGTGGATATTTCAACAAAAACAGCGCTGCGGGAGCTGGCGTTGCCCGGAATTATGGCCGTAGCCACCCCGTTGCTTGTAGGATTTTTATTCGGTGCACCTGCACTGGCAGGCTTATTAGCCGGTGCCATTGCCAGCGGCTTCCTTCTTGCATTGACGATGAGCAATGCGGGAGCGGCATGGGACAATGCGAAAAAGCTGATTGAGGGAGGTCTATACGGTGGAAAGGGAAGCGATGCGCACAAGGCCGCGGTCGTCGGTGATACCGTGGGCGACCCGTTGAAGGATACGGCCGGACCGGCATTGAACGCGTTGATCAAGGTTGTGAATACCGTTTCGCTGGTGTTTGCCGAGCTGATTTTGGGATATACGCTGGGCCTGCTGGGTTAGGGATTTTTAATTCTTTCGTTACAATACTTTTTCTACCACAATCAGTGATTTCAATGCAAGTCCAAGGAAGAAGATTGCTGTTTAAATCGCATATGCAACGGCTAGAGCGGTCGCCGTTCCCAGGCCAGAAAAAACGGGTGGAGGACTATATGCAGGGATATGAATCGGGTTCCAACACCTGGAGACGCCATCCGGTATTAACATTCCGGCACCGGCTGCTGGAAGGCGCGGTCCGGGTGGAAAAGGAGGATACGATTATCTGGCATGAGCCTTTGGCAGAACACGATAGAATAATTCTTCGGGCTATGGCCCGCTCCCGGCATCTTAATTTGAGGTCCAAGGTCCTGATGGCAACATCCACTGCTTGTTTCGTGGCTGCCACCATACTGGCAGTTAGTGAAAAGGGGGTTGCAGGAGCAATACTTGCCGCTCTCACGGCAATAGCCATCGTAGCGGGCATTAAGATTACCAGAAAGGAAGCGCAGGAAACGGAAACCGCCTTTACAGAGGAGAAAGAACGCCTGGAAAGGCTGGGAGTGAACCTCCTAGATTTCATACGGGAATTGAGAAGGCATGATCGCGGGGTACATTAATAGCTAGCTGTTGCGTGACAGCGCTTATGGAGCCATAGAAAAGGGGCCGTGTAGGGCATTAAACCCTACACCCTCTTAGTTTTGTTTGAGCAAAAACTTGGAGGTGCCCCATATGGCGTACACAGAGGAAATTGTAAATATAGCGGTAGGAATGGTGCTCAGGGATCACCATTCAATCAGGGAAGTGGCAAGGCTGCTGCACATTGGCAGGGCAACAATAGCAAGATGGGTTGGCAGGATTCAGGGAGGGCTACCGACTCATTTTTCATCTGCTCCGAAGCAGGTGCATAACAGAACTGGGGAAAATATTTTGCAGAGGATAAAGAAATTGCTGCAAGAAGGTGCTGGCACTATAAAGGCCTGGCTTGATTCTGGAAAGAGAACATGCCTTCGCACAATACAACGCTGGAAAGCAAAGTGGTTTCCTCAAATAAAAGAGAAAACAATAGGCAAAAGATATGAACGAAAGAAGGTTTTTTCTCTCGCTCATACTGACTGGGGAACAAAACGGATAGGAGAAGGCAGGAGGTGCTGTTTTACCTTCTATGTGGATGACGCATCCAGAAGATTGTATGGCACTTATGCGTATCCCAATGCAGATTATGCCAATACTTTCGATGCATTGCACAGGGCAAGGTCAAAGGCATCATTCAAGGCAGTTTTGTCTGACTGTGCTAAGGTTTACAGAAATAAAT
>DATDYG010000037.1:0-4916 GCA_035289085.1 Candidatus Bilamarchaeaceae archaeon
CCGCTGCTTTTCCCGCTGGTCTTCTTTCGCCACGCGGGTGGCGGTGAACACGCCGCCGATCTGCGCAAGCCGCTTATCGCTGTACTTGCCGCGGGAACCGCCGGTGCCGCGACGAACCTTTTTGGTTTGGGGTTTGTGATACTGATCCATAGTTATTCCTCCCGATGAATAGGGAGTTGGTAGGAAAAAGGGTTTTTAAAGGCGCTTCTTCTTGCCGGCAGAAGAGAGGAAGAGGTAGTGGTAGAGCAATGCGGCTGCCAGGGCACCTGCAACCGGGCCGATCCAGTATACGAATTGCGTATCCCAGAACCCGGAAGCAAACGCCGGACCGAAGGCCCGGGCCGGATTCATCGCTGCACCCGTAAACGCGCCGCCCACCAGAATATCAAATGTAAGAACCAGGCCGATGGCCAGGCCGAAGATGCCGGCCGGCGCCCGGTTATCCACGGCTACGCCGAAGATGGTGAATACCAGAAAGAAGGTGAGTACGGCTTCCAGTATAATCGCATTGGTAATTGGGAATCCGGGGGTGACATTGGTTAGGCCGTAATGCGCCGCCTCGGCTGCGTTGCTTGTGAACAGCATAACCAGGAAGAAACCGGCCAGGGCAGCGCCCACCAGCTGTGCAACGATGTAGCCTATCGCTTTTTCCAGGTTAATGTTCTTAGTGGCCAGCATCGCGATGGTTACCGCGGGATTGATATGCGCGCCGCTGATATGGCCGGTGGCATAGATTACGCTCATCAATACCAGCCCGTGCGCCAGAGCAACGCCCCAGAGACCGACCGCGCCGCCGGTCATGGCATTCGCCGTGGCTGCGCCGGCACCAATAAATACCAGTGCAAATGTCCCGATCAATTCTGCAAGATAGGCTCTGCTCATCAGAAACACCTGGGAGATTGTAGTAAAGCAGCTTTAAAAATCTATTTTGTCTAATTTTGTTCTGCATTTTCAAGTGAATACCATATACGAGGTGGAAACATGGAAGAAACCGGGGAAACAGGCACAAGACAGGCAATGGAAGAAAAACCAGCCGCGCATGCGGTGAAAACGGCAAAGAAAGACGATAACACCATCTTTGTCGGGAAGAAAGGGACCATGGGATACGTATTGGCGGTAGTGACGCAATTCAATAACGGTGCCAGCGATGTAGCGATAAAGGCCCGGGGGAGGCTTATCTCCAAGGCGGTGGACGTAGCGGAGATTGTACGCCACCGGTTTATGCCAAAGGCCAAGGTACAGAATATCGATATTAAAACCGAAGAACTGACATCGGAAGACGGCTCGATCAACAAGGTATCGGCCATCGAAATCCTTCTCCAAAAGTGAGGAATTTGGCGACCTTACTTGACCGCGAGGGACTTGTGCTCGCTGTGGCCATGGGCATTTTGCTCTATATGGGAGGGGGTACAGAGTATCTGCTGCTCATGCTAATCTTTTTCGTGCTGGCCGTTTTTGTTACCCGCTACGAGCACCAGGCGAAACGGGAGCTGGGGCTGTACGAACACGAACGCGGATGGGAGAATGTTTTATCCAATGGGTTTCTGCCGATCGTGCTGGCCATATTCCATACGAGCGTAGGGGTGGGAGCGTACATCGGCGCCCTGGCAGCGATTACGGCAGATAAATTCAGTTCGGAATTGGGGGTATTGTCCGGAAATGCCCGGATGCTGCCTTATTTCACACCGGTGAAACCCGGCAAGAGTGGTGCGGTAAGCACACTAGGGTTATTGGAAGCGGTGGTGGGCGCATTGCTGCTGGGAATCGGCGCGTGGCTATTGTTTAAGATAACACTGATCCAGGTGCTGTATATAGGCATGGCCGGATTTGCCGGATCGTTGGTGGACAGCATATTCGGCATCTTTGAAGAGCGGGGCATCGGCACCAAGGGAACGACCAATTTCTTCTGTTCCCTTACCGGGGCGGTTTTGGGGTATTTTTTGATACCTGTGATGTAGATGAAAACATTTGTGCTTTGTGGAGGCGAAGGGACGCGGCTGCGACCGCATACCTATACGACACCGAAGCCCATGCTGCGGATAGGCAATAAACCGATTTTGCAGCATGTCATTGAAAACCTAAAGAAAAACGGGCTTACCGATCTGGTGCTTACCGTGGGATACAAGAAGGAGCAGATCATGGAGTATTTCGGTGATGGGAAGAAATTCGGCGTGCACATTGAATATTTGACGGAGGAAACCCCGCAGAATACGGCCGGGTCGATTCTTCCGTATAAGGGCAGGATTTCGGAAACCTTTGCCGTGGTGATGGGCGACCACATCAGCAACATAGCAGTAAAAAGGATAGTGGATTTTCATCGAAAAAACAAAACAGTGGCTACCATTGCATTGCTGAGGCATGCCACGAAGATCGACTTCGGCGTGGTGGAGCTGCAGGGGCATGCCGTGAAGGTATTGAGGGAAAAACCGGTGGTGGAGAGTTATATCAGCATCGGGATGTATGTGTTTGAGCCGGAGGTTTTTCAGTATATCAAGGAAAAGGAGGATTTTGCCCGGCACATTTTTCCACGGCTGCTGAAGGAAGGGAAGAGGATCAACGGCTATGTGACGGAAGGAAGATGGCACGATGTGGGATTGATGAGCGATTACGAAAAATTGAACGCGGAAATGGGAAAGAAATAAAATCGTACAGAACCATAAACAAAAACATTAAAAATCCTTTGGGTTAAACGTTCATCATGGAACCTAAACCAAAACCTGCTTTGTCCATTACGTTAGTAAGACGGCTCCGGGAAGGTTTTGAAAGAGGAATAGCCGGGCAAGTTGCGCGTGGGATGCCAAGGGAAGAGGCTATCGCAAGAGCCGAAAGAAATGTTGGAGAGTTTGGCGCTTATCTTGCAAGTCCTGATTTTAATGTAAGGACTGCTGTTCAGCCTGCAGAGGCAAAATCAGAAAGAGAAGCCTTGCTAGAAGAGATAAAAACGATGGCTGGGGGTTATGTGTATTCGAAATGGCCTAGTTCAGCATCAGAATACGATGTTATCGAAACCCATAATGGAAAGCAAGCTCCATTCGATATTCTGAATGAGATTGCAGCGGCCCGTTCGCATCCAGACAGATTTTTAGGTCAAATTTTCCCCAGACCCTTGCCTACAGACCACTATAAGGTCAGGAATTTGTATATTAAATACTTTGAAACGTATGGGGTATTTTGTTTTACAACGACAGGAACGGGTACCGACAGCTTTGGAAGAGAATACTACCATTTTGTATTCATCCTCCTTCCACATGAAATAGCAGAAAAACTATTCCATTTCATTATGCGCGAGGATCCGAATTTTGTATTAGATATTTACAAAGCAGTTTTCCCTCAAAATTACCTGAAGAATAGAATCTCCTTATCTGGTAAAATGAGTTTCGTAAAAGATGGACAACGGTTTGCTGTGCCAAATTTTATGCCTGCTAGCGGGGCAGATAAATCAGCAGCACGATAACGGCTACGGCGATTTCGATCAGGATGAAGATGGAGGTCAGTTGTTTTTCGGTGACGCCGTTGCGCAGTTTCATGACCAGCTGGGCCAGGCCGCGGATTCTGTCGCTGGGCGCATAAAGCTTTCCATCCTTGTAAACCCCCCACCAGTTTTTGCTCGGGAACTTGTTTGCCAGCTTGATAAAGAAGTCAATGGCATACGGAATAAGGAGAAGGGCGCCGGCGCCTTCGGCGTTGCCGATGATGACGCCCGCGGCAAGCGTGGCACCGATGGTGAGGTTGCCCACGTCGCCCGGAAAGATCTTGGCCGGATAGGTGTTGTAAGGCAGAAAGCCCAGCAATGCACCCAGCATGGGAATGAACAGCACCAGCATTTCCGGCACGCCATAGGCAAAGGCCAGCGCGGTCATAGCCAGGAAGATAATGCTGCCCATGCCGGCCTCCATCCCGTTGAAACCGGCCAGCATGTTGGTGAGATTGGAGGAAACGGCGATGCCGATGGGAATGAGGACGAGGATGTAAAAACTGCCCAGGTCTACGATGCCGAGAAGGGGAAGGTTCATGGTAGTGCTGCCCGCCGCACTAACGGCGACGAGCGGCACCGCGGCGATGAGCGGCAGCAGCGCCTTCAGCCACTGGGGGATGCCCAGCAGGTCGTCTACGATGCCGATGAAGGCAACCGTGTGTACGGCGATGACGGCGGCCAGCACATAAATCAGGTTGAATTCAAAGCCGAAGAAGGACTGGAGGAAAACCGCCAGCATGACACCGGCGCTTATGCCTGCCACGACGGCCAGTCCGCCCATCTCGGCCACTTCGGTCTTCGTGGGCTTGTTCATGTCCTGTCCGGTAATGCGAAACCGCTGGAGGCGCGGGATAAGGAGATGGGTAAAGATATAGCTCGTCAAAAATGCCAGGAGTCCGATTCCCACCAGATATATTTCCTTGACCATGCGTTCACCCTGCTGCTATCACATAGGAACCGTCCTTTTCAAAAACAACGGTGCCCTGTGTAACTAGATAGTAGAGGTTGCTTTCCTCAATACCGTCGGTATTAATTAAAAGATTGCCGGAGGCGGTGAGCGGCTGGCCATCATCCAGCGGCCGCAGTTTGGTAAAGGCGATGGAACGCTGGATATTCGTCAAACGATCGATGGCGACCGCTTCGGTGATCTGCATTTCATCCGGGGAAAGCCGGACCAGAAGGAAGGACTGGGAGCCGATAAAGACGGCTTCGCCACTGGGCTGGTACTGGAGGAAGAGGTAAGTGCGTCCGGTGGGTGCGGCAGAGGCAAAGAGGGAATTTTGGGAAAGGATGACGTAGCGGAGCGGTAACGGACGATCGTCCAAAAGATCACCCAGTGTCAGCGGAAGGGCTGTACGTCCGGTATAATAGGTAAAGGTATTGTTGAACTGGAGGATGCCCACTTCGCCCGGGCCGAGCTGCTCCCATGCCTCCAGCATGG
>DATDYG010000038.1:0-4916 GCA_035289085.1 Candidatus Bilamarchaeaceae archaeon
AATGACCCGCGATGAAGAGATGCTTTCCGCCTATTTCGTGGATCGGGGAAGTTACTATATGAGAAAGGGAGATAGGCAAAGGGCATTGGAGAACTTTGAAACAGCATTACGGATAAATCCCTATGATGAACTTGCACGAAGCCATCTTATTGCCTATTTCTCTGATATCAGGCATGTGCCGGAAAGAGTTCTTGAACTAACGCAGCATTTCAACTTGCTGGTAAATACAGAAGATCTCGTTTCCAGGGCACTGGTGCTTATCTCTCTGGGCCGGTTTGAAGATGCGATAGTTTCTTTGATGCATGCTTTACAGCTTTCCGAGCATGCCAATAAGGCAAGTATTTTATTGAGTGCGCTAGTTAATACGCATACAAAAGAGGATACAAATGAGAAACCTTAATGATGTTTCTTTGAAAGGGAAGCGTATATTGCTGCGCGTTGATCTCAATTCGCCAATTGAAAATGGCAAAATAATTATCAATCCAAGAATAAAAGCGCATGCAGGCACCATCCGGGAATTAAGCGATAGAGGCGCTAAACTAATTGTCATATCCCACCAGGGAAGAAAGGGAGAGCATGATTTTACGAGTTTGGAGCAACATGCAAAAATACTAAAAGAATTAGCAGGCAGGCATGTGGAATTTATAGATCATGTAATAGGGGAAGAAGTAAAGAATGCGGTAATGAAATTAAAAGATGGAGAAATAATAGTTTTGGGCAATGTCCGTAATCTTGATGATGAAACAAAAGCAGACGGAAAGATCGTTCATGAATTAACTCCCTTAGTAGATTATTTTGTGCTAGACGCATTAAGCATTGCTCATCGCGAACATGCAAGCGTTGTTGGATTCACAAAAACAGTGCCAAGCTATGCCGGGCCTGTACTAGCGCAGGAATTGAATGCCTTGAAACGCATCGATCATGGGGAAAAAATTATCTTTATAATCGGGGGAAGCAAGATCCATGATGCTTATCTGCTCCTCAAGCGATGGCTAAAGCTCGGAAGGGTGGAAAAGGTATTGCTTGCGGGAGTGCCGGGTATCCTGAGCCTGCATGCACATGGCCATTCTGTCGGGCCGTCGTACAGGCATTTGGAAAAGCTGCACCTAATCCATGATGAACCTGAGCTTAAAGCCATGATGCAGCAGTATGATCCGCTTCTAAGGCATCCGGTTGATATCGCAGTAGATGATCATGGGCAGAGAAAAGAAACAGGCATTGAAAATATCACGCATGAAATCAAGGATATAGGCCCGAAAACAATAGCATTGTTCCGGGATGAAATCAAAAAGGCAAAAATAATCATAATGAACGGCTCCCCTGGCGTATATGAAGAGGAGCAGTTTGGAGAAGGTACAAAAGCCATTTTGCAAGCTATTGCAGAAAGCAGCGCTTATTCAATCATCGGGGGTGGGCATACTATCACGGCAATAGAAAAATTCAACATTCCAAAAGAAAAATTCGGATACATCAGCCTTTCAGGAAAAGCATTTCTCGAATGCCTGGAAGGAAAAGAGCTTCCGGCATTAAAGGCGCTGGAGGAAAACGAAACGCATTTGTTTGATAAATAACGATTACTGTTTCTTACCTCCATTCTCTTCTATCCTGGCCGTAATCATGAAGGCGCTTAAATCGCATGATCTCTCCTCTTATGTCTTATAGTATACTGGATTAATTTTTGAACATTTCTTCTGTGCTAAGCAGCCTTTCTGCAAACCAACTTGGAGGGCGTCGTCTTCGAGCTTTCTTATGCTCCGCCAGTCAGGACTGGGCTTCACTAAAGTTCCAAAATTTCTCTGGTTTACTATTATACTAAATTATTGGATCAGCCGCAGCCGGGGAGTCCGGGGGGCCGGCGTTTCGTTCCCTGTTAATTTTCTTACCATCTCCAGGTATCTTGTGCTTTCCCCCGGGCTTCTTGCATTCCGGCACACTTCCCTTATTTTGTTACTCCGGTCGGCTTCCGGGCCCAAATGCCCTGTGGCCGCTTCTATTCTCCACCTGGCCAAAAAATCGTCCAGTACCCTTGCTTCTCTGTCTTCCAGCCGCTCCACAAGCTCTCTAAGTTCTCTCAGACTGGTGTTTCTAACCCGCAACCTGTTCTCTACAATTGCCAGTGCACGGGCATCCCTATACGCTTCACTTTGGGGAAACAACTGATTAAACCGGGCCAAAACCGTGCCTCTGAAAATTTCATCGTTTATCCAGAGTGCAGCGGGTTCACCCGGGTCGGTAAACACCCCCACCAAGGCATCCTCCCCCACCCATGCCGCCTCTCTCACCAGCTGTCCTCTCTCATGTGCCCTTGCTATCGCAAAATCAAGTTCTGTGGCATTCCCCCGCTGATTTCTTTCTATCGCATCCGCAACCCGGTGCAATGCCGTTCTGACCATTTCAAGGAATTCGTCTGATTTCAATACTCCCTCTTCCGTAAAAAGCGGTGCCGGGATATCGTCTTTGCCCAATCCGCCCATAAACAAAGTGGCCGCCATCCTTAATACTGGAGTATTCGCTATAAGCTTGTCTATTTTGTTGGCATCCATATTCTCACCATATTAAGTGTTAAATAGAGCTATAGGACGTAAGGGTTAAAAACCATGGCCACCCGCGAAACCCAAAAACTTTATAATCTCGCATGGTGCTAGTTTTACGATGGCTTCTAAAAAATCCATTAAACCAGTGATACAAATCCAGGCCCATCCGGACAGGGTGATCCTTGCACTGGAGCAGAAAGGATTTTTTGTCGGGTTGATGACGGACGGAAAGACCAGCAAAAAAGAAGCCAGCCATGCAGGCGAGTTTCCTGCATTAGTAAAAATATCCACCGTGGCATGGGTGGACTATGTGACGGATGATATACGGAAAGAGGCTCCGGCTATTGCCAAAGAGCTGGGCTTCAGCGATGCGCTCATTGCCAACCTGCTCAAGAATCCCCGAAGCGGTTACGAGGATTTTGATACGGAGATGGGCATGATGATCCCAGCTATCGTGATCGAAGGTTTTGATGTTGGGCTGGATCCGCTGCTCATCCTGGTGCGCGACAATCTGGTGGCTACCATCCACACGACCGAACTTCGCCGGTTTTTCCGGCTGCGGAGATATGCCGAAAGTTTCATGCGCAAAATCAAGCTCAAGCTGCCCACCCGCGACAAGATCAGCCTCATTCTGATCCGCATCATTGATGAGAACAACGCGCGGAATTTTGATCATCTGCGGCAGATAGAGGAAAATGCCGATAAGCTTAGCGAACAGCTGTCCGATCCGACAACGCCCCGGCAAATCATCGGTCCCCAGATCCACGATATGAAGCACGCGCTGATCATGTACCTGAGCGGCCTATGGGAAACGGTGGACGTGCTGAATACACTGCGCTACGGAGATCCGGAAGTCCTGAGCGATGAACCCAAGTTGCTTGCCCGTGTCGGCGTGCTCATCACCGAAGTACACACCCAGATCGGACTGGCGGAGCACCTGAGCAATGTCCTGGCCAGCGGGCTGGAAGTGATGCAAAGCATTTACAACAACCAATTACAGGTCCTCAACAATAAAATGGCCATCCTCGTTGCTTACATGACCATCCTGGGTACGGCGGTTCTGGTGCCCAACACCCTGGCCACGATCCTGAGCAATCCCGCGTACCAGTTGACACCGGCCGATGCCGGGTGGTACAGCCTGCTGATGGTTCTTTCTACGTTTGTGGCTACCTTCATCGCGTATTGGTGGGTCAAACGAAAGGGCCTGCTGCCCGGAAGGCCGGATGCCGACTGATTATTTTTTCTTTTTCTTAACTACATCCTTTACCTTTCCTAAAATCATCTTTTCAATTCCGAATTCGATTTCTTTATTTGGAATCATTAGATAAGCCTTCCAGCTCAAACCTTGCTCTAAAGCAACCCGTACCCTGCGATGGCCGTCGAGTAAAATGGATTTTTTCTTTTTTTGCAAAATTATAATAGGCGTATTATAACCATGGCCTATTGCTTCTGAAATCATCTGCATTTTTTCCTTTGCGGTTGCCTCGCTCTCTTCGCCCGCATAGGTGTACCCGAGGTTTCCCAATTCCTTTTTATCCAGCTTCTTTTGTTCGGTTTTAAATCCAATATCCGGATACAGCAGCTGGTAATACTCCAGCAATTTATGGAAAAGCTTTTCCTCCTCCTCGTTGTCCACCAGGCCGACGACCATGGTCTATCTACCGCCAGGAAGCTTATAAACGCTTTATCTTGCCAGGACATATTGGTTTATGCCCGGGTTTTTTACCGTCGTAGTCGTGCCATCGCCCCAATGGATGACCAGTTCATCAATCACCGGCGCATCCCCCAGGCCCACGGCCGTTGTCAGGGCACTTCTTCCTGCAACGCTGGACACGGCGTTCAGCGCCCGGTGGCGTACGACGGATCCTGCCCGTACGCTGGCAACGGCTTCGGTATCATCGCTGCGTTCACCCTCGGGTATGATGCCTATCCAATTATTGTCCTGGGCAGAGACATTTCTGAGGAGCCTTACATCCGCACGGTAAACCAGTTCTATCTCCTCGGGGCCGGGATGCACGGCTGCCTGTGCCGTTACCGCAAAGTCGGTGCGGCCGTCCAGATCGTAATCGCTGGTATATGCCCCATAGTGGTCGGCTACCCCTTCGCCGACGCCTGCTTCCATCGACCGGTCCTCGTATGTTTCGCTTCCAGCCGGTCCGGTGTTATGATAATAAAAGATCCGGTTGCTTCCGGTTACGTTGGATGCGTAGCTTTCGTCATCCGGAACGCCGGAAACCGCGACCATGTCCTCGTCGCCGTCGTTGTCCGCATCCAAACCCTTGACTCCCCAATATGCGTATCTCGCCGGCGGCGTATGGACGCGGTCTGAGCGGTTCTGGGTCGCCGTACCCTCCTGCAAATTGAACTCTATGGCCGGAATCC
>DATDYG010000039.1:0-7708 GCA_035289085.1 Candidatus Bilamarchaeaceae archaeon
AAACCGTGCCGAAAGGCTTTTTTTCTCCCCAACCCAAAGTGGATTCGGCAATCATTATGCTCCGGCCAAGCGGCTACAAGCTACCGGCTACCAGCCAGGACATCATCCGCCTGCTTTTTCAGCATAAAAATCAAACCGTCCGCAACGCATTAAAGCATGGGGGAGTAAAGGCAGATGAAAAACTGGAAGATTGGTCACAGAGAAGGGTCAGGACGTTAACGCCGGCGGAGTGCCTTCAGCTTGCGCGGGCCTTGGAGAGATGGCAGCCCGCAGGCTAGCCTGCAGCTCTCTCAGCGTATGGTGAATCCTTCCGCCGGTATGGGCGATGATGATATCCAGGGCACCTGAAACCGACGTTGGGGATAAGGCTTCGACCCTTTTCAAAATCCGGGAAAGACGCTTGAGGGTGATGCCTTCATTCAAATCCGGGCTGGACAGGATCAGTCCCATGCGCATGCCGATACCTCTGGGATCGCCAATGTCTCCATCCATGATAGAGATGGCCAGGAGCAGGGCAGCATCGGCAAACTTTAGAATGCCTAAGCTGGGGCTGCCATGCTGTCGGTCGTCCAGCAGCTCAACATTGGTAGCCATATCAAAATCGCTTTGCCTTAGCGGAACACCGGCAATGGCATTCAGATATAACAGTACGCGGGATTCCACCGAAGCCTTAAGCAGCCTCTGATCGATTACCTCCCGCACGCTTTCATCCGGACCAAAGGGGGAGGAGGAGGTATCCCGAAGGAAACCAGGGGAGTGCCTGTCATTCCAAGGAGTGGCCAGAAGAATCGTGGCATCTCCCCGGAGGTGACCCACCCGGCCTTTTTCTTGGGCCGGGATCCGGTATTTTTCAGCTATGCCGCCGACAACCATGACCGGTGCGGGAAGGTCTTCGGCCACTACCCTATATGCGCGTATGCATTCCCGCAGCTGGCGCTCCTGCCGGGCCGGGATGCCGGTCTGCCTTATAAACTGCTGTATAGGCAGCATCGAGTGAATAGGTGCCATGTATAATATGGCATTGAAATAGATTTTAAAAGCTGTGTCACTTTAGCTTTCCATGCGAATTTGGATGATCGGATGAACATCATCGAGCGGCTGCTGGGGACAAAAAGATTCAAGCTTTTCAGGAATGAAGGGGAAGGCTATCAGGTGGAGGTGCCTATCTATTGGAAGATTTCATCGGTTACGGCAGAATACGGCCACAGTTTTTCCGATCCTGAAGGACAGGAGGGGGTCATCAGCGTGAAGCCGGTACTGATACCGGGAAACACGCTGGAGGAATATTACGATGCGCTGATGGAAGGGATGAAAAAGGAGCTGAGGTACAAGTTCATCGCATCGGCGGATATCAAAATTGGGCAACGGCCGGCCAAAGAAGCAGTATTCTTTGCACCCGCTACCGTAAAAGGAAAAAAGAAGAAGGCGATCATGACGATTGATATCGTGGATGACAGCTCCCGTTTCCGTTATGTAGTACTGAGTTACAGCGTACTGCAAAGCCGGTACGAAGATTATATCGGGATCTACCAGCATGCCAAGAAGACGTTCCGTATTTTATAAGCACATTTATATTTTATCTACAACCTTTATAAACGGTTATATATAAGATAATGACATGCATCTTTCATCCAAAAGGGTAGAAAAAAAATCTTTCTTAAGGCGCAACCTGCCCGAACCTCTGGTCAGCGCTTGCCGGATGCTGGCCGTGCCGGCCATTGTAGTTACCGCTTCCCTGTATCCCGAGATGCTGGGCTTGCATACCCCCAGGGTAACCGAAAGAGAAGAGAGCAGCGCGGCTGCGCGGAGTATTGGGACATTGAGCATTCGAAGGCCCATGGGGGAAAACTGGACGAAGTTCAGCGAGGAACTGGCGGACGTGCTGAAAGAGTACGATGTGACGGTCGCAGAACTCGCGGAATATTTAGTTCGGGAAAGCAGACACCGGGAAGCGGCCGTTGAAAAGATCCGGGAACGGTTTCCAACGAGGAAGGCTGAGGATGTGCATTATATCGTGACCAGCATTTTTGTAAGCGCTTATATCCACAACCTGGACATTCCCCTGCTGCTGGCCATCGCAGAAAATGAGAGCCGGTTCAAGCTTACGGCACTGGGAAAAAAGGGGGAACGGGGGCTTTTCCAGGTCCATCCGACCCAGGCATCTCCCACGGCATTGATGCATCCGGACAGGGAAACAAGGACTACCCGGCTGGCGCGATTCAGGGGAAACCTGGAGCATTTGGAAGGAAAGAAGTTCAAAGGGATCGCAAGGCCGATACGCTGGGACCGGAGAACCGGCCAGCTGGACCGGCGGGAGTTTGCGGACGTATTGCACCGTGCCCTGTACAATGCCGTATGGGGCGCGCGGACGCTGGTGATGAAGGCCGGCTACCCGCGGGTGGAGATGGGTGCAGAGGACTGGGGCAACCGGACGAAGGTCCGAAGGTGGCTGGCAGCGTACAACGGAGCCGGATGGCATGCGGAAGCCTATGCGGGCAGGGTATTGGACCTGTACCGGGTATATGAGATAATTGCACGGGAAAGCCCGCCGGCCCCTCCGCTGAGAGCCTCCCTGGAACGGTAAGAGAAGCTAGAACGTGAATAGATTCTCGAAAAACCCTTTTTTCCTTTTCTTGTATTCCGTATCCAGTTCCTTGAGCAGCTTCTTCTCATGGGCATTCGCCTTTTTGGGCACCTGGATGATGGCACGGATGTATTCGTCGCCCTTTTTCCCGGTGCGCAGATGCGGCAGGCCCTCATCGTGTAAACGGAAGAGGGTATGGGAGGGGGTTCCTGAAGGGATTTTTAACTTGGCTTTGCCGGTGAGCGTAGGGATTTCGATCGAATCGCCCAATGCCGCCTGCGTGTAGGAAACAGGAACATCGAGGTACAGATCGCTGTTGTCCCGCCGGAAAAATTTATGGGGCTCGATGTCTACGCGGACGTACAGGTCACCGGACCCGTCCGGACCGGCTTCGCCCATGTTTTCCAGACGGATATGCATACCATCCTGGATGCCGGGCGGAATGGTTATGCGTACGGACTCTTTTACGCCTACCGCGCCACGGCCGCTGCATGTTTTGCAGGGCGTTTCCATGGTTTTGCCCTGTCCATGGCAGTTGCTGCACGTGCTTACGGTAACAAACCGCATAAAGCCCGCGCTGCGGGTATGCTGCACCTGGCCCCTGCCGTTGCACGTACCGCATACATTGAGCTTGCTGCCGGGTTCCGCACGGCTGCCGTGGCAGCGGCCGCATTCCCGGGTGTGGTAAACTTCAATCGTTTTCTTCGCGCCCTTGGCGACTTCTTCCAGCGTTATCGTCGTCTCTGCCCCGATATCCGCACCGTATTGCTTTCTGCTCCGATAGCCGCCGCCAAAGAACGAACCGAACAAATCTTCAAAGGGACTCGCACCAAATTGCCTAAACAGATCTTCAAAATCCTCGAAATGGGCACCGCGGAATATATCCTCCTGGCTGAATTGCTGGGAGAATCCTTCCGGTCCGAACTGGTCGTACTGGCTGCGCTTGTGCGGATCGCTTAGGACGGCGTACGCCTCGCTGATTTCCTTGAATTTTTCCGCGTCCCCGCCCTTGTCCGGATGGTATTTCATCGCTAATTTGCGATATGCTTTTTTTATTTCATCATTAGCTGTAGTTTTCGATACTCCTAAAATATCATAATAATCTCGCTTGGACATGTTAATCTCCTTTACATGCGCAAATCCAGTCTTCTCTTCTCGACCTTTGTAGCTCTTTAGTTAGGTCTGGGCGCCCATTTCCTTTTTTTACAAACTCATCCATTGCTTCAAGTAGTTCTTTTGGAGACATTTTCTTTTTGTATTTTGTTTTATCAAACATATCAATCATCTATACATACTATTATTTTCTTCGTTTAAAATGTCTTCCCATATGCTGTATACCATTGAAGACCAGCTCTGGATATTGTTCTTGCCTTTATCTCTCGAATCTCTCGAGTTATGAATCATGATTTCGCTTTCTTTTTGTTTTCCTGTTAAAATTGCATACGCTTCGTTAATCTCCTTGAATTTCTCCGCATTTCCACCTCGATCCGGATGGTACTTCAATGCCAACTTGCGGAATGCTTTCTTAATTTCTTCATCTGTGGCATCGGCGGAAATGCCCAGGATTTCATGGTAGTTTTTACCCATTATTTCTTCTCCTCTTTTTTATCTTCTTTATCATCTACCTTTTCATATTCTCCTTCGACTACGTCATCGCCTGTTTTGCGTTCTGCGTCTTGCGTTTTGCTTCCACCCTCTGGCATGGCGCCTCCGGCTTTCTGGTAAAGCGTGGCACCGGCTTCCTGCAATACTTTCTTTAAATTTTCATTTTCTGTCCGTATTTTGGCTACGTCTTCGCTGGTTTGCACTTCCTTCAGCTTTTTCATCGCATCCTGGATTTTGCCTACGCTTTCCTTGGGCAGCTTGTCCTTTAAATCCGCAAGGGTTTTTTCCGAGGTGTAGATTAACGATTCCGCCTCGTTTTTCGCTTCGGCCAATTCTTTGACCTTCTGGTCCTGTTCGGCATACTGCTCGGCTTCCTTCATCTTGTTTTCAATGTCATCCTTGTTCATTTTCAGCGGAGCAGTAATCTGCATCTTCTGCTCCCTGCCGGTGCCGCGATCCTTGGCACTGACATGCAAAATACCGTTCGCATCGATGTCGAATGCCACTTCAATCTGCGGTATGCCGCGGGGCGCGGGCGGAAGGCCTACCAGCTGGAAATCACCCAGTAATACATTATCCTTGGACATAGGCCGTTCTCCCTGATGTACTTTGATGTCTACGGCCGTCTGCGAATCCGCAGCCGTGGAGAATACCTGGGATTTTTTCGTGGGGATGGTGGTGTTTCTAGGAATCAATACGGTGTTTATTCCGCCCAGCGTTTCAATGCCCAGGCTCAACGGCGTAACATCCAGGAGCAGGATATCCTTTACTTCTCCTGCCAGAACGCCTGCCTGGATAGCCGCGCCCATGGCCACGCATTCCATGGGATCAACTCCCCGTTCTACCTTCGTATTAACCAGATCCTCTACGAATTTCTGAACGACGGGCATGCGCGTCGGACCGCCTACGAGGATAATCTTATCGATGTCTTTGGGTCCCAGCTTCGCATCCTTCAATGCCTGTTCCACCGGATGGCGGCAGCGATCAATCACCGGACGTACCAAATCCTCCAGTTTCGCCCGGGTAAGCTTGTATTTGAAATGTTTCGGTTGGTTGCCCACGGTTGCCAGGAAAGGCAGATTGATTTCGCTGGAGAGCGTAGTAGACAATTCGATTTTCGCCTTTTCTGCTGCCTCGCGGACGCGTTCCATCGCCTCGTCGTTTTTGCTGATGTCTGCATTGTGCTCCTTCCGGAACTGGTCGGCCAGGAACTCGGCGATGATCCTGTCCATATCGGTACCGCCCAGCTGGGTATCGCCGGAAGTGGCCTTGACTTCAAATACGCCTCCGCCAAAATCCATGATGGTTACATCCAAAGTACCGCCGCCAAAATCAAACACCAGTACTCTCATATCTTTGCCGGATTTATCCAGGCCGTATGCCAGGCATGCGGCGGTCGGCTCGTTCACGAGACGGACGACTTCCAGGCCGGCAATCTCACCCGCATCCTTCGTAGCCTGGCGCTGGTTGTCGTTGAAATACGCCGGCACCGTAATAACCGCCTTCTGCACCGGCTCGCCCAGGAATGCCTCCGCATCCTTCTTGATTTTCTGCAAAAGCATCGCGCTCAGTTCCTGGGGCGTATACTCCTTGCCATGCGCCTTGTACTTGTGGCTGCTGCCCATTCTCCTCTTGAAAGCGCTTACCGTTCCTTGGGTATTGGTCACCGCCTGTCTTCGCGCAGGTTCTCCAAGCAAGCGCTGCCCATCCTTGGTAAACGCTACATAACTGGGAAACGCCTTCCCGTATTGGGTGATGCCCTCTGCACTGGGTATAATAGTGGGCCTGCCCCCCTGTAAAACTGCCGCAGCAGAATTGCTCGTTCCGAGATCTATACCGATTATTTTTGCCATGTTCATCTCCCCCTTTAACTTGCAATGCCTATCGGCACTTTTTGTTGCAAGGATTTTTTAAGATAAAGATACAAATGATACTCCTGCTCATTTTCAAATCCCATTTCCTGGAGCTGTGCGAGCGTAAGCGGTAGTTTCGGATATGTTTGCTCATTTTTATTTTCCATGTTCCTTACCTCCTTCCTTTTTTCCACGGCTGATGACGACACGGGCGTGCCGCAGTATATCATCGTGAAAATAATAGCCCTTGCGGACAACGGAAAGGATTTTTCCTTCTTCCAGGTTGCTTTCCTCCTGACGGATGGATTCGTGCTTGTACGGATCGAAACGCTCATTTTCGGTTTTCATTTCTTTCAATCCTTCGGTCTCCAGCGTTTTGCGCAGGTTTCCATACACCATTTCAAAGCCGTGCACAACCTCTTTGCCGGCATGGTGCTTTTTTGCTTCTTCCAGTGAATGGGAGAATTCATCCAGTACCGGCAACAGCTTTGCAAGGAACACCGCTGCAGCCCGCACGTACAACGCCGCTTTCTCCTTGTCGGTTTGCTTGCGGAAGTTATCAAAATCGGCTTGGAGCCGCTTGGCAATATTTTCCAGGTCGCTAATGCGCTGGCCTTGCGTTTCGGTCAGTAGCTTAAGCTCTTCGTGTGCTTGCAGCATCTCCGGATTTTCGTGCGGAAGTTTTTTTTCTTCGGATTTTGTCATTTCACTTTGACCTCTTTTTACATTTTAATTTTAAACGATTTGTTTAATATTTCAAAAGATTTTTAAATATATGCCTATATGTTTAATGTATGGTGGAGATAATAAAACGAAGGCTGGCCAGGGAGATCGCCATCCGCGAAGTGGAACGCCCGCGCGAGCACAACGTGGAGAAGGATATCCAGTGGATATGCGAATGTCTGGGTCTGGCGGATAGGGAGGATGACATTGCGGTGGATATATTCAGGGAGCTGTTGCGCGCAGCCAAGGAACGGGAAGGAGTGACTACGCGGGAGATAGTGGAAAGGGAGAAGACGTCCAAGCCTGTCACCCAGAGTGCCATCGTATATCATATCAATATCTTCGTACGCAACGGAATTGTGATCAAGCAGGGAAGAAGATACTATCTGCGTTCGGCGCGGCTGGACGACATGATTGAGGAGATGGAATTCGAGATGCTCCGCCGGATGCGGAAGATGCGCGAATTAGCGAAGCATATTGACGAGGAGCTGCGGCAGGAAGGATATTAGCGCATTTCAGGTTCAATATCTACTTAAAACCACTAAAAACGACACATTTAAATACTTGTTATGTGTAAATAATAGTATGAATGTGGTTAGAGAACCTATTAGAAGGGGACCTGTGAGCAGAGTAGCAGCCATCCCAAGGCCAAATGGTTTTAGAGGTAGTGGTTTGCTGGAAGAGAGACAGGGGATACTTATGTCTGAACCAAGAGAACACCCACTTGCCAGGGTCAGCCCAAGGGGATGGAAGGCGACCAACCTGCACCGATTGCTTACAAGCCATGGCTTTGACACCAGCCAGCCGAATGGAAGATGCGGGCATTTTTTTGTCCGGTACGGTAGTGAACCAGTACGAAACGGGGACGGAAGGCCTTTGATCATGGTGGGCAGGGGCAGCCAGACGGTGAGTACAGGAACCGCGCACGCTGTTCTGAAGGCAT
>DATDYG010000040.1:0-10215 GCA_035289085.1 Candidatus Bilamarchaeaceae archaeon
CCGTGCTGCCTTCAATGCGATGTGCTGGCTGGGGATACGGATCCCATCCACATTCTGCGTTGCCCTCCCGCTCAACAACACATAAATCGGTTTCAGGAACTGGCCCCCGCCGAATTCCACATGCGTTCCGCCCCCGCAAATCTGCCCTTTGTCCACGTTGTGGTGCAAAATCTTTCCAAAATCCTTGATGTATGCCTTGCTCAATTCTCTGCTAATACTCTCCATGATGCCGTCAATAAGCGTGTCCGGATGGCCGAGCCCTTTACGCTCGACAATCTCCACCTCCCTTTCATACACCGGCGTATAGCCTGCCTTCTCAATATGGATATTCCTGTCACCCATAAAATTCCCTATATACGTATAAAATTCCCTTTTAAATCCTTTCCTGATAAGAAAATTCCGATTGGAATTACAGCCAAACTCCAATAGGAAATAAGAACATAAATGTAGCCATTGGGATTATGGGGATTTAAGAGAGGCATTAAAAGCTGCCTATCGAATAGAAAAACTAGGAAGTAAAAAATATGAAGCATATCTGAGAAAGAAAGGCGGCAAGAAAATTATATTTGTGTATTATTCAGAATTCGATACCATCTTTATAATAAGTGGTTCGGAAGGTGATTGAATATGAAAAAATCCAAAGAAAGAAAATGCCCTGTTTGCGAAAAGGGTTTCCTGATACCTGTCAGCGACATTATTTCAGAGATCGAAGGAATGATTTTTGTGGAAAATGGAGAACGCTGCAACAAATGTGGCGAAGAATTCATCCCGGAAGAAGAGGGTAAGAAAACCATTTCGGTAGCAAAGCGTTTGGGTATATGGGGGCATCCGTTTAAGCTTCATAGAAAGCTTTCCAAAAGCACAGGAGGCACTATACTCAGAATCCCAAGTGATATTGAACATGATATGCACCTACAGGGAAATGAGCATGTATTGGTTTCTAGGATAGGTAAAAAAAGAATGATGGTAGAAATTGAAGAGGAGCACGAATAATTATCCATCCAGCTTCCAATACTTCCTGTTTTTGATGAAATGCTTCTGGGCTTCGATCAGATCCCAGAAAAACCCTTCTTCGTCCGGGTGTAGTTTTCGCAAAATCCGTTCTGCAGTCGTTGCCCCCACTCCATAGCTGGCCAGCGCCAGCAGTGCGCGCTTTCCATAGTTCCGTATCAATCCGGCCGTATGCTCCATCTCCTTCTTTTTTTCCTTCTGGTACCTGACCGCCAGGGTTTTCTCGTTGCATTTCGGGCAGGCGATCGGTTCCGTTGCGTTGGCCAGCCACACCAGGCGCGTTGCTCCACAACTCAAACATTGCAGTTCCATCGTTTTGCTCAGCAGCTTTTCCTTGAAGGCAGCAATCATATGCTTGCGCGGCTCAAACGCGCCGACGGCCTCTTTTCCTCCTAATCGGTCCAATCCAACACGCGCAAACAAACTCGGCTTTTCTCTTTTCTCTATTTTCAATTTTATCTTACCTTTACGGATGCCCTCCAAAAACTCCTGCGTTTTTTCAGTATCAAAATACCGGAAGAAAATACTGCGCAGCGTCTCCTGGTACACCACGCTGTTTTTCATCGTGCTGATAAACCGCTGGCCCACGGTGGCATCCCCCTCCAGCAGCCCAAACAACCGGGCCACGTGCATGAATTTGAAACGGAGCAGTGCGCTCCCGTACAAACTTTGCTCCAGCTCGCTGCGCGCATCCCCCATCTTCTCCCATTGTTCTATCAGGTATTTTCCTTCCAATACGTATGGTAACCGTAGCATAATGCGATAGGCATCGCTCACCATCTGGCACGGTTCCCCCAGGCGCTCGGAGAGCCGATGCGCCAGCATCCTCCCCAGGCTCTCGTTTACCTTACTCCCCAAACAGGTATGCATTACCCACAACTCATCGACCATCTCAATGGCGATATCCTTGCTGGAAGGCGCCTCTTTATGGCTGCTTCGCAACCGTGCCACCTGCTGCGCAACCTCATACACTACCGGAATATCCTCCCCTACCCACGTCGGCACCAGGATCTCCGTGGCCTGGCTCGGCTCTACCAGCACCTCCTCCTCAATCTCTATTACCTGCCAGGCGCTTCCCTTGGCCAGAAAGCTCAATCCCGGCTCCAGATTCACCACAAAACGCTCATCCAATGATGCGATAATCCGGTTGCTCAATACATCCCGCATAATATAGCGCTTTTCCTTGGGGATGGTGCTCAGATAGCTGTAGTAATACTCCCGTGCCTCCGGTTTCGCCTTTACCCAAACCTCTTCTTCATTTTCGTTGTAAAATATCAATCCTTCGCTATACAACTGCAATGCAACCCGTTGAAGTTGTTGACCATTTATTCCATAGGCACCGGCTTGCTGGAAAACACCATGCGCTTCGCGCAGCGTTATCCTTCCCTTATCCAGACAAAGTCCTACCAATTGGTGGGCAATCACGTCGCGCGCTCCACTCTCCATGTTTTTTGGTTCCATCCATCCCTGCGCAGCGAACATTTTCAGCGCATCGGCCTCGTAGCGGTCATCCAGATCGGTTGCCAGCACCACCCCTTTCGGTACCCCTGCCAACGTATGCCCACTGCGTCCGATCCGCTGCATTAACCGGAAAACCTGGTGGGGCGAGCCGTATTGAACGACTTGGTCTACATCTCCGATATCCAATCCCAGCTCCATGGAAGAGGTAGCCAGCAGCACTCCCACCTCCCCTTTCTTGAACCTTTCTTCCGCCCCGATCCGCACCTCTTTGGATAGTGAACCGTGGTGGATCTCCATCTGTACGCCCGATTGTTTGAGCGCTGCCCCGATCTCCTCCGCGGTGCTTCGTGTATTCACAAACAACAGCGTTTTTTCCTTTTCTACCAGCTCTTTCAGCCGCTTCAACCGCTGCTCGTATTTCGGGTGGAACTCCACTTCAATATCCATCTTCCGTCCTCTTCCTACCTCCACCAAAAAGTAATCCCGGAATCCAAAAATCAATTTCGCAGCCTCATGGGGCTTTGCCACCGTTGCACTCAGCGCAATGCGCTGAAATTTCGGTGCGAGCGTCTCCAGTCGCTCCAGTGCAAGCGAAAGTTGCGTCCCTCTCTTATTGTCCAGGATATCGTGCACCTCATCCACGATGACATGGCGCACATTCCTCAGGTGCATGCGCATTATTCTTCCCAGTAGCAGTGCCTGCAACGTTTCGACAGTAATAACCATAATCTGCGGAGGTTTTTTCCGGTGCTGCGTCCTTTCCGCAACCGTGGAATCCCCGTGCCTTATGCTGTGCGTTATGTCCAACCGTTCACACCACCAGCTAAATCGTGCTAGCATATCCCTGCCCAATGAACGGAGCGGCGTGATATAGAGCGCCTGTATCCCTGGCTTATCCCTCTCTATCTTTTCCAGTATGGGCAGCAATGCCGCTTCGGTCTTGCCCGATCCCGTCGGAGCCAGAATCAGCCCATGCTTCCCTTCCAGCACCTGCGGCATCGCCTGTTTCTGCACTTCGGTAAAATCGGGAAACCGCTCCCTGATCAATTCCACTAGGGTGGGCATGTATCCTATTCTCTAAGAATCGGTTTTTATCCCTTCGCTACTTTCTTCAAGAAGTCAACCAGTCTGCAGCTATATCCATATTCGTTATCATACCAGGCATTGATTTTTACCAAATTACCAATTGCTTTTGTCAGCTTTCCATCAATAATGCTGGATTCCGTGGTATAAATAATGTCACTCGAAACCAATTCCTCTTCGCTGTACCGCATAATGCCTTTTAGCTTCCCCTCGGCTGCCTTTTTCAATGCTGCATTTATTTCGTTTGCGCCTGCAGCCCTTTTCAATAATAAAACGATATCATTTATGCTTCCGCATGCGACAGGAACACGAAATGCAGCCCCATCCATCCTGCCATTAAGCTCAGGAATTACCAATCCAATGGCCTTTGCTGCGCCTGTTGTTGTAGGTATAATATTCATCGCTCCTGCCCGTGCCCTTCTCCAATCCGTATGGCTTGCATCGTGAATCCGTTGATCATTCGTATATGCATGGACGGTCGTCAAAAAACCGCGTTCAATACCAAATGTTTCATCCAACACCTTCAATGGCGGTGCCAGTGCGTTCGTCGTACATGATGCGAGCGAAACGATCTTCATATTTGTTTTATACGCTTCGTCGTTTACACCCGGCACAATCGTCACGTCCGCGTTTTTAGCCGGTGCGGTAATCAAAACCTTCTTTGCACCCGCCTCCAAATGCCTTTCCACATCTTCCCTTTCTCTAAATTCCCCGCTGCTTTCCACCACCCAATCCACGTTTAACGTCTTCCAAGGCAGTTTCGCCGGATCGGTTTCCTGAATCCATTGAATAGAGCGGCCGTTTATCTTGATTTTTCCCTCGCTTGCCTCTATCTTCCCTTCCCATCTGCCATACACACTGTCATATTTCAGCAGGTGCGCATGCATGGCAACGCCGCTGCGCGTATTGATGGCTACAATCTCAAACGTCTTCCCTATGGCACCCAGATCAACAGCTGCCCGCAGGAAGTTTTTCCCAATCCGTCCAAATCCGCTGATAGCTATCCGAAGCATATCCCCCCTCTATTTTTACTCTATATGCGATACTTTATAAACAAAATCGGGCCCGAAGGGATTGACAGCTTTGCTGTCAAATTTTGACAGAATGTCAAAGCTTTTGAACCCTCAGCCTGATGGTCACTCCTACATTCAGGAGAGCGCATCCGAAGCCATCCGCTCTGTCCAAGTTGAGCTACGGGCCCTAATATAAATAGCTCTTGCAAATTAAAACCCTGCCATTCTCACTTACCACAAGGCATTTAATGGTCAAGCTGCCTTCGGCAGTTTGGCTAAAGCCAAAACCAATAAAAGCCCTTGCGGTTCGTTTCAATTCTGCATGTTCTCAGTTCATTCTTTCACGATCTTGCTACGTTCTTTTCTTTCCCTTTCCGCTCTTAAAATCAAAAAGGAAGAGCGGAAAGTTAAGAATTAAAAAATTTAAGTTTGAAATGAGATGGTTTACCATGCCAAATCCAAGAATAAGTTATTTCATCGGTGCTTTACAATCAGATGGCACATTCTACATATTCAAAAATAAAAAAAGACATACAAATGTCTATAGGATACGCTTTCAGGTAGGGGAGAAATCTTTACCAATGTTAAAATACCTCCAACAAATCTTTGCCACCGAACTTGATAGAAAACTTAAGATTAATCTTGATAAAGTGAATGAATACGGAACAAAAATATATTCTTTAGGTACTAGTGTCAATACCATTCTACCTAAGTTAAAACGATTAAACATCCAAAAAAATAAAATACCAAAAACTATTATTACTAATAAAAAGCATTTTTGTGCTTATTTAGCTGGTTTAATAGATGGCGACGGTGATATCTGTATCAAAAGACCGCTCTACCCACAATGCGCAGTTCGAATTACTTCTGAGAAGCCCTTAAGGAAACTCTGTCAATTAATTAAGTATCATCTTGCTTGTTCTGCGCGTATAGAAAAAGTCCATGTTAACTCCATAATAGAAGGTCGGCGCATAGTTGGTGCAGGTTACAAAAATGCATTTTATCTTTCCTCAAAAAATCTTTCAGCCTTTTCAAGATTTGTCTACCCCCACATCCAAATTAAACATAAACGTAAAACCTTACAGAAATTTTTTAAAATTCAGGCAAATCGCAACTCATAATTTTGGTAGCAAAGCCCTGCCGGTTATCCAGGTTGCCACACGGGCCCTGTAGTGCATGGAGCGGGAGCAATTAAATATCTTTTAGCGTGTTATTATTTATTAACTTTCCTGTTTTGAACAGAGGCAAAGCTATTTATACCCATCCCACCTACATTCTATCCCGTATGGTTGGGAAAAAAATACGCTATATTGTGATTGCCGGATCCATCATGTCGGGGCTGGGCAAGGGCATCGTAACTTCTTCTATCGGAAAACTCCTCCAAACCCGCGGCTACACCGTCGCACCGATCAAATTTGACGGTTACCTGAACGTAGACTGCGGTACCATGAACCCCTTCCGCCATGGCGAAGTCTTCGTACTGGATGACGGAACGGAAGTGGACATGGATTTCGGCACCTACGAACGGTTTCTCAACACCTCCATCTCCGGCGGCTCCAGCATCACCGGCGGGAAACTTTTCCAGAAAATCATAGAAAAAGAACGAAAGGGCGATTATCTGGGCCGCGACGTGCAGATCGTTCCGCATCTCACCAACGAAATCAAGCAGTGGGTGCGCCGGGTCGGGGAGGAGAACCAGGCGGATGTCGTCCTCATCGAAGTAGGCGGAACGGTCGGTGATCTGGAAAACGGGTATTTCCTGGAAGCCATGCGGCAGCTCCGATTTGAAGAGTCCCATGTCGTATTTGCACAGCTAAGCTATGTTCCAAGCCTTTCCCCTGGCGAACAAAAAACCAAGCCTACGCAGCACGCAACACGTTTATTGCAAAGCCTGGGCATCCAGCCCGATATCATCCTCTGCCGCGAGCAGGAAAAACTGACCGAAGAGGCGAAGAAAAAAATATCCCTGTACTGCAGCGTCCCGGAAAACGCGATCTTTGACGATCCGCTGCTGGCTACCATCTACGAGCTTCCGCTTATTCTGGAAAAGCAGGATATCTACCCGATCCTGGCGGCCAAGCTGGATCTGGACGCCCAGCGGCCCGCCGAGCTTACCGAATGGAAAAAAATTATCCAGCGCATCGTTCATCCCAAACAAACGCCGTTACGGATTGGCATCGTGGGGAAGTATACGGCGGTCAAGGACGCCTACATCAGCGTGAAGGAGACCCTGGTCCATGCTGCGGCTGCAGTGGATCATGGTGCCGATATCCAATGGATCGAAGCAGGCGATGTAGAAAAGGGTACCGATACCCTGCGCGGTTTGGATGGCATCCTGGTGCCTGGCGGATTCGGCGAACGGGGGATAGAGGGCAAGATCAGCGCCATCCAACACGCCCGCGAAAACGGCATTCCGTATCTGGGCCTCTGCCTGGGCTTGCAATTGATGGTAGTTGAATATGCGCGGAATGTCTGCAATCTGGAAAAGGCAAACTCAATCGAATTCGACAAAAACACCCTACATCCTGTTATAGATATTCTGCCGGAACAAAAGAGTATAACAAAATTAGGCGGGACGATGAGGTTAGGTAGTTGGGAATGCAAAATAAAAAATAATACGATTGCCGCGCGCGCATACAATCATGAAAAATGCTTCGAGCGCCACCGCCATCGGTACGAAGTCAATCCAGAATACCATGCACAGCTGCAGCAGCACGATCTTGTTTTCTCGGGTGTTTATCCTTCCCAGCACGGGGATATCGCCGAAATCATCGAATGGCCCTCCAAATTCGGCTTCGGGGTTGCCACCCAGGCCCACATCGAATTAAAATCAAGGCTGGAAGCGCCGGCTCCATTATTCGTAGAATTCATGAAGGCCGCCAGTGCGCACCAGAAAAAGTAGCGGTTACCTTTTCACGCTGAAGCTCATCCCGTCCTGGACCGGCACCAGAACGCTTTCCAAATTTTTATTCCGTTTCAACGCTTCCCGGAACTTTCGCATGCCATCGGTATCCCATGACGCATTATCGGCTATTAATACCCCGCCGGAACGCAGTTGCTGCACGCATAGCGGCAGCAGCTTCACGTAATCCTCCTTCCAAACGTCCAATAGTATAAGATCAAATTTTGTTTTTGTTTTTTTGATAACCATCTTGGCGTCTCCTTCCAGGAACGTAATGTTCCGTACGCCTGCGGCTTTCGCGTTGGCCCGGGCTTCTCCCACCAGTGCGTGCTCTTTCTCCACGCTTACCACCCGTCCTCCCTTGCCCATTGCCTTGGAAAGCAGAAGCGCGGAATAACCTATCAGCGTCCCCAGGTCCAGCACCTTCTTTGCCTTACTGGATTTTGCCACCAGATACAAAAACGCGCCTTTCTTAGGGCCTACGATCGGAAGAAAACGCCTGCCCGAACGGACCTCTTTCTCTATCTTTTTCAGAACCTCGTCTATCTGCATATCCCTTTCTTTCATACCTCCTTTTTATAAGGCTTTTTTCGCTGCCGTGTCCTTTCATGCGCCTTTCTTTCTGTTGCAAATGCAAAGAAGATCAGCTTAAGGATAAAAAATCCTAACAACCCCCCCAATGGAACCCCTACATAATACGGCACCAAATCACCGAATACCCGTTTGCTGGGCGGGTATACGGTTTCGCCGGGGTAAAAACTCCAATGGGCATCAAACAGAAAAATAAGGATCGCACTGACCAGCATCGCGATAAAAAAATATAACAGATCCGCTGCGATTTCTCCCTTGTCGATTCCTGGCCGCTCCATCGTACCATTTCCTTATGGGTCCTTAAAAATCTTTTCTAACGCGTTAGAACTTTTACCCCCCTTTCTTCTACCAAAACCGTATGCTCAAACTGGGTTACCATCCCCTGCCCCCGTTCTTTAAGCACTGGGTAAGCCCGGATGGCCTGTGCAGCCAGTAGCTCCTTCAATGCCGTGCTTAAGAGCATCTTGGACGGGAATTTTTTTTGCAGCCATCGTTCTGCGAATGGCTGGGCAGGGTAGTTTTCCTGGATATGCTGCAACAGCTGGCGCGATTGCCGCTGGCGCGTGGGACGACGCTCCATCAGCGAAAAAATCTCCACCTGGTCGGCATCGTATACGAACCCCTCCCCATCTGTTGCAAACGGCTCCACTGCAAAGATATCGCCTGCTTTGAACGTGTATCTGTCATTCGTTTTAACATTGGGCAAACCCACGCCGGCATGGAGATTGTTGCTCTGGATAAGATGGCCGGTGAGGTTGCTGATGGGTTTGAAGCCGTATGAACGAATCTTCTGCTCGATAACCCCCCCAATTTCCCCCACACCTACGCCGGGTTTAATGTGTGCAATAGCCTCCTCCAATGCCTCCCGGGCTGCCTGAACCAGTGTTTTGTGCTTCCCGCTCAAATCCACCGTATATGCAGTATCGCTCAATGCACCGTCCACCTCTATGCCCATATCCACTTTAACCACATCATTTTCCGCAATTACTGTCGTATCATTTGCGGTAGGGGTATAATGGGCCGCAATATCATCTATCGACAGGTTCACCGGGAATGCAGGTTTCATTCCTTCCTCCTGTATCCACTGCTCGATGGTTTCAGCAATTTCCAGCAACTGTTCGCCCGGCCGGATCAATCCTTTGCTCTGTTCCCGGATCCTGGCCGCCAGTTTCCCTGCCTGTGCGAAGTCCTCCGGGTTTTCCATGCGTTTTTTCTAAGAAGAAGAAAATATAAATGCCCATACCTGCGAAGGAGAGGTAACCTTTAATTGATACTGTGCGCATATATCTCATGCGCGTTTTGCTAGTCGGCGCCGGCGGGGTGCGGGAGCATATCCTGGTCGAACAGCTGGCCCGGAGCTCCGAGGTGTCCGTCCTAACCCCAAAACGCAATCCCGCCCTTATTCGTCTGGTTCCCAAATCCTTTATCTGCAACGTAGAAAACCTTGAAGTGATCGGCAGCTGGGCGTTGCAGGAACGGATCGATTTAGCTGTTATCACCTCCGAGGATGCGCTGGTGGCCGGGCTCAGCGATGCATTGGAGAAAATCGGCATCGCCGTCGCATCCCCGAGCCAGCTGGCATCCGCCTTTGCCTGGGATCGGGCAGCGGCATTCCGTTTGATGGACAAGGCCGGCATCGCCCATCCCTCGTTTACGCTTTGCCAGAATCCCCAAGCGCTTTCCGCCGCATTTAAAGGAGGAAGTCGACCGTTTGTGGTTAAGCCCCCTTTCCATGCGCCCTTTGTGGAGACACGCGCATTTGCACCTGCCCAAAAAAAGGCCGCCCTCCAGCACGGCAAGAAACTGTTGCGAAAATACAAAGGCGTTTTAATCCAAAGCATCGTAGACGGTGCGCCCTTTGTCCTCCATGCCTTTTCCGATGGCCGTCGCCTCTCCATTGCTCCTCCCGTCCAGGCCGTCCCGCGGCTGGAGCCCGGAAAAATATATGGCGGGGCATGGGCCAGTTACAGTACCGGCCGCTACCTGCCCTTTCTTACTGCCGCCGATGTAGAAAAGAGCCAGGCCACACTCCAGCGTTGCATCGACGCCCTCCGCCAGCAGGACCGTCCTTTCAAGGGCATGCTATCCGCAGAGTTCGTATACACAAAAAGGGGCCCGATTCTCATGAACTTTAGTCCGGTACTGGGCAATCCG